>DPWF01000097.1 GCA_003526435.1 Chitinophagaceae bacterium
AGCCAGTGCCCAGCCATCATCTGTTAACAACTCTATCTTGTAATAGAGATCAAACCCAAGTTTGTCAAGATCGGCAGCCGCTACTGAAATGCGTATGCGATCCATGTGATTGAGTTCTCTTTTGTATTCTAATGCCACATCCGCCATAATAAGTCCTACACCTGCAAATGAGAGCTCTTTATAGCCTAAGGATAACAGGTATTGTTGACGGGACTCATGTATTAAGGATAGGAATACATCATTGCCTACATGTCCACCATAATTCAGGTCGGTAATTCTTATGACAAGTTCAGTTGAAAAATGAAAAAATTCAGGAAGCGTTAGCTTAATTCGATTCATCTGCGTACTGTTTTAAAAAGTCTACCAATTGTACAATGGCTTTTTTGCGATGGCTGTACTTGTTTTTTTCTTCCATTGTCATCTCAGCAAAACTTAGTGACGCACCATCTGGTATAAAAACAGGATCATAACCAAAGCCTCTATTACCCGATTGCGTGGTAGAAATACTTCCTTTGCAAATACCTTCAAACTGGTATTCCTTGTTGTTCCAGATCAGTGAAACCACGGTTCTGAATTGAGCGGAACGATTATTTTTGTCTTGTAAATTGAAAATAAGTGTATCAATATTGGCCTGAAAATCTTTTTGGTCTCCTGCATATCTTGCACTTTTTACACCGGGTTCACCATTCAATGCGAATACTTCCAGTCCGGTATCTTCACTGAACACATTCTTTCCGGTTATGCGATGAATGGTAGTAGATTTTTCTGTGGCATTGGCTTCCAGTGTTGGGTGTGGTTCAGGGATATCAATATCAATACCTGCATCCTTTAAAGTGATAACATGTACATGGTTACCGATAACACTGTTGATTTCATCAACCTTATGTTGATTATTAGTGGCGAATATGAGGGTTGGTTTGTGCATCAGATATTAAACATGTTTTTGAGACTGAGCCATAATTTACTTTTCTCCAGTTTTGCTTCTCTCGATTCATCTGTCATCAGGCTCAATGAAGGAGCAAATAGCATTGAGCACTGGTCGTAAGCCTGCACCTGGTAATTGGGTAAATCAAATGGCAGTTGTAAAGCTGCAGCCGGAATATCAAATACCAGTAAATACCTGGGTTGTAACCAGGACTTCAGTGCTGCAAAATCGGAGCCGGTGTTTCTAAAATTAACAATGGCCACATCTCCCAAGTTAAGTTTACAGGCAGCAAGAATGGCGGATAAAAATTGTAAAGAATTGTCGTTTAAATACACGGCCTGCTCATCTTTAACGAGGATGCATATATTTTTTCTGTTATCACCCAAAAATTCAGGTTTCACAGGTGCTTCTGACTGCTTTTTTTGCGGTAAATTGCTTTCAATTGTTGATTCATTAATAACCACCAACTGCGTCTTGTACAAGTCGGAGAGTACAAAATCGGGAAGCTGAAAGTTGGGTGGGTTCATACAATGTAAAATATTAACAGTTGTTAGTTTTTATTTTTTTCGTTTCTTTGCGCCAAATATAGAACTATGACAGCAGCACTAGACATAAACATCACGAAAGTTGAGACCAGTAAGTTACTTGAAATGACTTTGGAAAATATTCCTTTCGGGAAATATTTTACAGATCATATGCTTGAGGCGGATTATGAAAATGGGGAGTGGAAAAATGTGGAGATCAAGCCTTATCAGCCATTGTTAATGGAACCTTCTGTTGCTGCTTTGCATTACGGTCAGGCCATTTTTGAAGGTATTAAAGCCTATAAGGACCAGGATGGCAATGTGGCTATTTTCCGCCCACAAGATAATTTTAAACGTTTCAATATTTCTGCTGAGCGTATGCAAATGCCAACCGTTCCGGAAGAAATTTTCATGGAAGGTATGCGCATGCTGATTGATATCGACAAGAACTGGGTTCCTTCTATGAAGGATCATTCTTTGTATATCCGTCCTTTCATGTTTTCATCAGATCCTGTAATTGGTGTAAAACCTTCGGAGACGTATAAATTCATGATCATTTTAAGTCCAACAGGTCCATACTACACAGCTCCCATGAAAATATATGTGGAAGAAAAGTATACCCGTGCTGCTCCTGGCGGTGTTGGATTTTCCAAAAATGCCGGTAACTATGGTGCCAGTATGCTTGCAACAGCGCAAGCAAAAAAAGCGGGTTATGACCAGGTACTCTGGACCGATGCATTTGAACACCGCTACCTGCAGGAAGTAGGTACCATGAACGTATTCTTTATCATTGGAAACACTGCCGTAACACCTTCTCTGGAAGAAGGAACTATTCTGGCAGGTGTAACAAGAGACAGCGCCATAGAANNNAGAAGTGCTGAAAGACATGGGTTTTGAAGTAATCGAGAAAAAAATCAGTATCGATGACCTGATAGACGCACACCGTGCAGGGTTATTATATGAAGTATTTGGAACAGGTACTGCTGCAACCATTTCATTGATCAAAGAATTGCGTTATAAAGATTATGTAATGCATTTTGATACGGATAAGTGGAAGACTGCTCCTGAATTAAAAGCACGTCTTACTGATATCCGTGAAGGAAGAGCTGCCGATACACATGGATGGATGTATAAAGTATAATTTTCTTTTAAAAGCATTCTTAAGGGCTCGCAGTTTGCGAGCCCTTTTTTATAATTTGATAAAGGTTTTCGCAATCACATATTTTCCTGAATGAACTTCAACGATGTAGTGGCCTTTGAATAACCCATTTACATTCATCTGATGGGTGAATGTTTGTTGTTCACCCATCGACCGGCTGATTAATACCTGTCCCTGTAAATTCTTGATCAATATGGTGGTGAGTGCTTTCTGTTTCGCCTGCAATGCTACGATCAGAAAATTAGTAGTTGGTACGGGGTAAAGATTTAGTAAGAGTACATCTTCCGGCGGATCAGGTTGTTGAGGTGATCGGATAACAAACCTGTTTCTTCCAAAACTTCCGGCATCTTGTGTGATATGGAACTGGTAAGACTTATTGGTGTCGATCTTTATTTTGCTGCCAGTGTAGAGATCATGTAGCTCAAGGTCAATACCTGGCTTTAACCAAACACGGGAAAACCGGAGCATAAACTGACCATTGCTTTTTGTATCGATGCCAATCGGAATAGAGGTTCTGTCGGTCAACCACCTTGCATCAACAGATAATGGAATCGTATCTGTAGTAAGACTGTATAGATTTGATTCCGGGTTGATCATTTTTTCAGCATCTGCTGCGTCATACCTTGTTCTCGCAGCATCTGCATCAAGTATCAATAGTTTATCGTGTATAATATTGTCTTTTAACAATTCTATTTCAAGCTGGTATGTGTTTTCAATAATATCTTTTAAGGAATCGGGGATAGTTGTCATTAGTTTTGCCTGTTCAGAATAGGATAAAAATAAATGACTGGCTGATGTAGTTTTTATAATAAAACCATCAAACACCTGAATCATATTATTGGCTGAAAATGCTTTACTGCGGTAGGCGCCATTTGTTGCAAGGCTTGTATCCCAAACCCAGTAATAGTTTCCAATTCCTTCACTTCTGGTAATATGTTTTGAATTGATCACCGATAGGTAAGGATTGCCTGTTAGCAGATAACTACTGTCAAAGTTGGTAGTAAATTCAACTACTACATCTCCGGTAAAAGCTGCCCCGCTTAGCAGAAATGATAAAGAATCTTTAGTCAAGGAAGGGGAGCCTGGTTTTGATAGCACAATTCCTTTCAGTGATGGCCAGATCATGTTATTATTTGTTGCAACTGACTCCCATGTAATCACTGGCCAATTTTTATTGAGAGTTTGAGGAATGTTTAAAGTATATATACTATCGGCAATAGTTTGGGCAGACAGCTCATTTTTAAATGGATGATGCATTAGTAATTCTTTTTGCCGCCCTGTAATATGTTTTGGTATTGACAGTCTTCCTTTCAATCCAGTGCCTGGTGCATTCGGGTGATTCACGGCTTTTTGTTGGAGGTAAAGTCTGTCATTGGTATTGAATGTTCCTTTTTGAACAGAAAAATAGTCGCTGATATGCAGGGTGTCGTTGAGTTCAAGATGAAACCCTGAGATAATTAAACGGGCTATCGACTTATTAATGAATATATTGGATTGTAAGAACTGTTTCTCTTTTCCGGCAGCAATGAGAGTGCCGTATTCAGCGTTGATATTACTCACACCAGACAATGTTCCGGTAAATACAAGTGGAGCATTTAGCATGATGAGTTCTGAAGTGTCGATAAATAAAGACTTGCAAAATGCACTGTCATTGATCTGTATAATATTTTTATTGCCGGAATGTGTGATATACACATCTGTTTGTCGATCGGGTGTCAATCCTCCACACCAGTTTGAACCAGTATGCCAGTTATCGGATTGAGTGCCCAACCATAATCCCTTGTTCCTTACTTCAATAACTATATTGTTAGATGTGTCTGTGCAGCCGCCAGACGATACGACGCGTCTGAATTGGGTAGAAGTATGTAAACCCTGTGGATGATATATTTCCTGTTCGTACACGCCGCCGGCTTTTTGATAACCACTACTGCTGTTAGATTCCCAGCTAAACTGATAATTGCCATTTCCTCCTTTTGGTTGATTGCCCTTTAGTGGTTGCGCAGAAAAACCCGCGCAGATGATTTGGTTTGCCGAAATATGGTTACCGGCAATCGGGGGATTGATTTTTATTTTGATTTTTTGAAATGATGTATTCGCACCATCTGATACCTGAATGATGCATTCGTCGAACCTTGGTTCTCGGGAAGCAGGTGTGTAAATAATGGTTGACGATAACGGATTGCCGATGTTCCATTTGCTGCTAAATGGCAGACCAATGATACTGCCGTTTGTTGGGGCTGAAAGTATTGTCCAGCTTAGTATTTCATTTTGTTCAGCCATATCGAATTTAATAGCATCAGCAAGCCTGAGTGAACTGCCTGCACAAATTTCTGCTATCACAACACTGTCTTTGAAAACAGGAGCAATGCCGTCAACAAGTACATTACTGAGGCTGCCTATGTTTTTCAAAGCAGCTTCTAATTTATTTCCGCTGCTGTCTGAAAAATATTGATTGTTTAGCAGGATGTTTCTGATACTGATACCGTTTTTGTCTGATGTTTCTTTTTGTACTACCCAGAAAAAAGTCAGCGGATGATTGCTTCCTGCCAAATAGGTAGCCTGGTACACAGTATTGTCAATGGTTATTTCAAGATAGGAGGTCTGTTGAGTAACATCACTAACAAGTGGTTCTGAAACAAATACATGGAAATAAAGGGAATCGCCAATACCATATGTTCTGGCAATGGGTGTAATTACATTTGTAACAAACGGAGTAACTGCATCAACCTTTACAGCGCTGAATACACCGGCATTAAGAATATTATTGTTAAGCAGGTTGCCAGCCAGATCTGTAATGATGGCATTGTTAAGTGTTACGCTATTGGCCACACGTATGCCATCCATATCAAGTTCATCGGGTTGTATCATGTAACAAAAAATAAACAGTTGATTGTTTTGTACACGTAATAAAAAAGGATTCCTTATTCTTGTTCCGATCGTAACGGATAAAAGAGGGCTGCCATTTGAACTGTCTATTACAACAACTTCGCTGAATTGTATATATAACAATAAGCTATCTCCAGCCTTATACAATGATTTCTCCGGCAGAATGATACGATCAGGAAGTGGCCTTGTCAAATCAATTGCATCATTGTTTTGTACAGCTAGAAATGTTGGTTGACTATTTTGATTGCCAGCTTCATCGGATAGTAATATGGTAGTTTCAATATCGTTGTAAGCAGTAATTTCCCGACCACCATTTTTTATAACACAAAAAGTTTTCCAGGTACTGTCATCTACTTTTGAGAATTGTTGTAAAGGGTATCCGAGTAAATTTCCTGCAATCATTGTCAGGGATTCTTTTTCAACATCAGTATGTACAAATACATGAATGGTGTCTCCTGATTTGTATGGACGATTAGCCAGGTTGACAGAGCGAATTACTGGCCTCGTTTTATCAATTTGAGTTGTATTAGCCGTAAATGGCGTATTAAGAATAGTTGGTTCATATAAACCGGAACCAGAAAAAACAGGTGTTATATTTCCGTCGCTGGTTCCTGTATTGATTACGATTTGCCAGGATACATGATTGTTTATCAGTTGGATAATCTCTGCATTCGAATCAGCATTTTTTACTAATTGAAAATGATCTGTTTTAATGCCTGTTACTTTTTCTTTGAATTGTAATTCATATATGATGGTATCGTTGTTGGAAACAGCAGATCCATTTCTTTTAAAACTGATAATACTCGTTGGTGTAAACCAGGAAAGAATATTTCCATATGCTATACCTGCTGCGTTCTTGCAATAAGTTCGAAAGAAAATTTTTGTACCGGAAGGAAGCTGGTGAATGTCTGCTGAAAAAATGGAAGTGGTGTCTGCAATAAGAATGCTGTTGTGGTTAATGGACGGAAATGAATCTGTTCCCCAACAAATGCCTGATTCCTGAATAATACCACCTCCGGTTGAGCTGATTGATCCGAAAACTTTACAACTATTATCGCCTGTCTGAAGAAGAGAATCGGTTTGTACAACAGCTAACTCAGGTTTTGTGATAAACTGTTGAATGAGGCCATAGCTTATGCCTTGCTGATTTCTAGCTGCAAAACGGTAATAATATTTTTTGGCAGGTAGAAGAAAATCAATGCTAACACGAACCGATACATCACCTGAGCCTGCAGGAATTGCAGGCGGAACAATAGGTTGTATAGCATATGCTGTCAGGAAATTTTCAGCGGTGTCGATTTGTACTTCTGCTGAAGTATTCAGCAACTGGTCATTGATGATAGCCCTGAGTACAACATGCCGGGAGCCAATACTGTCCGGATCAACGGTACTGATGGTAGGTACACCTGCTTGTTGAAATGCTTTGAAACTAAAATCGTCAATGGCCATGGCATCATCGCTGCCGGTTTCATCAACATCAGACCATTGTAAAAGCAGTTCCTGACCTGGCAACCAACGAATATTAGAGAGGCTGTCTTCAACCCAAATCTGGTTAACAGCCAAGTGTCCGTTTAAAGTAGCCGCTCCAGTGCTGGAATGCAAAGATGTAAGATTGAACCTGTTGTTTTTAATTAAACTATCTGTTGCTGGTTTTACAGAATCCCCATATTGGTAACCAAAACGCCAGGTATTACTGTTGCCCGATCCCCCTTTTCGCCATTGAGTAACCAGGAAACGCATTTGGATACGATTGAGGATGATGCCTGTTTCATTTTTCAGGACGAGTCCAAATGCATATACACCGGTACCTGCAGCAATTGATCCCAATGCCCGATTCTGGTTGCCGCTGGCTCCAAAGCTGTAAACCCCACTACCTGTGGCAGATCCGGTACTGGTTGAAAAATTTATATTTGGCTGATTTCCAGATATTTGTAAAACATGCCAACCCAGCATTCCTATTGCAGCAACCGGTAGTTGGGTGAGAGCGAAAGGGCCTTTTCCAGCAAGCATAAAACTTCCCGAAGCTGGCAACCCATTAAACGACTGCTCCAGTGTAGTACCGGCTTGTAGATAGGGAAGAGGCGCTAGCTGAGCCGGTAGATGTTTGGCAGAGGTTAACAATAAAGAGAATAAAAGTATGTATTTCAACATGGTTCAGACTTTATAGCTTAAACCTAAGTCTGGGAAAGGCTGCATTAACCGATTGGGCTCGAATCGCGTATAAATACAGGGCTTCTACATGTATTTATACTTATTTTTAGAAAAAGTAGTTGTTTTGGGTGCTAAATCAGACCGGTTGGAGGTACTGGAAACAGCTTTTTATGAAAGATTATCCACAGTCTGTCGTAAAAATTTTGAAAACTTTTTGAAGTTTGCGATGCAGCCATTACCTTTGCCGTCCGAAATTTTAAACGGTAAAGAATGCCTACAATACAGCAATTAGTTAGAAAAGGTCGCGAAATTATCAGGGCCAAAAGTAAATCAAGGGCTTTGGATGCTTGTCCGCAGCGTCGCGGCGTGTGTACCAGGGTGTACACTACCACTCCAAAGAAACCGAACTCAGCTCTGCGTAAAGTAGCGAAAGTGCGTCTGACCAATAAAGTAGAAGTTATCGCATATATCCCTGGTGAGGGTCACAATTTACAGGAGCACTCAATCGTATTGATCCGTGGTGGTCGTGTGAAGGATCTTCCGGGTGTACGTTACCACATCGTTCGTGGTAGTCTCGATACTGCCGGTGTGAAAGACCGTAAGAAGAGCCGTTCTAAATACGGAACAAAGAAAGAAAAGGCAAAAAAATAACCTAATAATCTGTTAATCAGCTAATTACTATACGTCATGCGTAAAGCACAAGCCAAAAAATTACCCTTAGCACCAGATGGTCGTTTCAATGACAAACTGGTAACCCGTTTTATTAATAACCTGATGTGGCAGGGTAAAAAAAGTACTGCGATCAATATTTTCTATGATGCAGTAGACAAGGTAACCAAGATGACTGGTGAAGATGGCTATGAGACCTGGAAAAGGGCGATTGCCAATGTTACCCCTGCTGTAGAGGTAAGAAGCCGTCGTATTGGTGGTGCTACTTTCCAGATTCCTTCAGAAGTACGTCCTGACCGTAAAATCTCTTTGAGCATGAAATGGTTGATTCGTTTTTCCCGCGACCGTAACGGTAAAACGATTGCTGATAAATTGGCAAACGAAATCGTTGCAGCTTCAAAAGGTGAAGGTGGAGCAGTAAAAAAGAAAGAAGATACGCATCGTATGGCTGAAGCTAACAAAGCGTTCTCTCACTTTAAAGTATAATAAACTTAAGCTTTAAATATCTAAAAACTCCCGTTTCGAAAGAACCGGGAGTTTTTTATTGTATTATTGATTCAATGTAGAATCAACCGATATTTTTGTGTTCAGCAGTTTTGAAATAGGGCAGTTGTTTTCTGCATCTTTTACCAGTTCTGCAAATTTGTCTTCACTGATATTATCAACCTTGGCTTTCAGGATCAGGTGAGATTGTGTTACGGCACCATTTTCGAAAGTGATTTCGCATATCGTTTCCAGTTCTGTTGGCACAAACCCGGCTTCACTCAAATTAAAGCTCAGTTTCATCGTAAAACAGCCGGAATGTGCAGCTGCAATAAGTTCCTCCGGATTGGTGCCGACACCATCGGCGAATCGGGTATTGAATGAATACTGGGTTTTGTTCAACACGGTACTCTGAGTGGACAAATGACCCTGGCCGTCTTTTCCGGATCCCTGCCATACGGCGGTAGCTTTTCTAATCATTTTACAATTTATTTTTTGGGGTTAAAAGAAAATTTGATGGCTTAAAGTTCTTCTTTTTTATCAATCAAAACCAATAACTTGTTTTAAATGATTGTAAAAGAAAAGCCTGCGAACTAATTCGCAGGCTTAAAATCCACTATTGCAGGATTTACTTTAAAGTCTCTTCCAGCCATTTAAAGTATTCACGTTGCCACACAATAGCGTTCTGTGCATGTAATATCCAATGGTTTTCATTAGGGAAAAACAGGAATTTACTTTTTAATCCTTTGAGCTGTGCAGCCTGAAAAGCCTGCTGCCCCTGCTCGATAGGAACACGGAAATCCATTCCGCCCTGAATAACCATGATAGGTGTATTCCAGTTGTTTACATAATTGCTCGGGCTGAATTTGCTGTAGCTTTCCGGTGCATTTTTGCTCCAGTAATTTCCCCCGATATCCCAATTGGCAAACCATAACTCTTCAGTTGTTCCATACCAGCTTTTCAGGTCAAACAGACCGCAATGCGAGATGAAAGTTTTGAATCTGTTGTTGTGAATGCCGGCCAGCATAAATACGCTGTAACCACCATAGCTGGCACCAACACAGCCCAGTTTGTCTTTGTCCACATATCTTTCCTTGCTGATGTCGTCTATTGCTGACAAGTAATCATCCATTGGTTGGCCGCCCCAGTCTTTACTGATATCTGCGTTCCATTTCACACCCCAGCC
>DPWF01000288.1 GCA_003526435.1 Chitinophagaceae bacterium
TTTGGCTTCATCGATCATATTTTTCCAGCCGCAGAGAAAAAAATGAGCGGGTTTTTTATTGATGCGGAGTAATTCTTCGTAAACACCATGTACATAGCCGGTATAGGCACCATCGGGTACCGATTCTTCACGGGAGAAAACGGGATGATAGTAAAAGCCTGGCATTTCAGTCTCCAATTGCTTTAATTCCGGTCCATATAAACAGTCGCCATGTTTACGGCAGCCAAATATGATATGTATTTCCTGGTGAGGAATTTTATGTTGGTGAATATGATGTGCCATAGAACGGAAAGGGGCGATACCTGTTCCGGTACAAATAAGGAATAAATCTTTTTCAATGATATCTGGTAGTGTAAATACGCCTTGCGGACCACGCAATGTAATTTCACTGCCTACCTGTATTTCTTTGAATAAATAATTGGTGCCTGCTCCATCTTCAAGCAATACGATAACCAGTTCAATGATATTGGTTCCATCTGGCGCAGACGCAATGGAATAGCTACGCCAGCGTTTGTTCTTTTTTTCATGAATGGGTAAGTCAAGCGTAACAAACTGACCTGGTTTAAAATCAAAAGAAGCCAATTCCGGAATCTCGATCCAGAAACGACGGGTAGAATCGGTAGCGTCTTCAATCCTGATGACCTTTCCGGTGCGCCATGGTTCAAGCATACGAATGGTTTTACACAATGTAAGGATAATTTGAAAATTTGAAGATGAGGATGTTTATAACAACGAAGTTGTTATAAATCAACCATGACTGATACAGCACTTTTATTACATTTTCAATCCGCCTTAGGCGGATCAAATTGCCACATTTTCAAATTAAAAAAGGCGCAGTAAATAGTTACTGCGCCTTTTTTATAATTTGAAATTCTCCTTATTTAGGATCTAATGCTCTTTTTATTTTTTCTGAGAGGTCCTGTAAATGGATCTTGCTCATTCTGTCGGCATTGGTAGCGGCAGCAGCATTTACCTGCGTACGTAACTGGGTCAGTTGCGCACGTGCAATGCTGTATACATCACTACGGCTGTTGGCGCCAGATGCATAAGGGTTGGTGAAACCACCACCAATAATAATAGTAGTACCACTGCTTGCTGGCGGATTGAGTAAGTTGTTCAGTTTCTCAACATAACTCTTCTGCAACATCCTGCGATAATTGTCAATGGCTTTATTTGATTTCAATTCACTGAACAGGTCATTCTGCAGGTCATTCATCATTTCCAGTGCGCTATAGGCTTTATCTGCACCAAAACGCTCAGCAGCATACTGCATACGGTTTAACCTGTCGAGGGTTAATAGACTACCTAATGCACTTTCCTGCGCAGCAGCTAAAGGATCGCTGGTACCAGGTGCATTGATCTTATCCCAGATCTTTTTATCAATCAGCCATTTTGGTGTCTGGAACACCTGACGGTTCATATAACCCAGTGCATCACGCTGCATGGCTTTTGGTGTAGGCTCATAAACAGGCTCATCCTGTTCTGCTACTTTAAAGGTTTCATATACACCTCCGATATTACGAGACACATGTCCGAAATAACGACGGTACTGACCTAAAAGCTGTCCATACATGGTAGCGATATTTTCATTCTGATCGCCTTCTTCTTTGGTCCACTCTACCAGATTGGTAAGAATGCGCTGTAAATTTTTAATACCATAATCACTGGCTTTAACAGCATTATCACTCAGGTCCTCACTCTGGCTTCTTGGATCAGTCTGGTTGCCTGATTCATAAGTACCGAACCATGTACGTGGATTGGCTTTTAATGTTTCAGTTACCAGTTTGTTACTGTTCTTTTTAACCTCTTCTTCTGTAGCACCTGGAATATAGCCATAACCCCAACGCATAGCCCATGCATCATATTCGCCAATGCGGGGATATAAACCATCTTTATTGATATTATCTTCCGGCTGAGCCACATAGTTAAAACGGGCATAGTCCATAATAGAAGCAGTATGTCCATTGGCTTCAACCCATGCTTTATCACGTAATTTGTCGACCGGTGTTTTGCTGCTGCTTCCCATGTTGTGGCGCAGACCAAGGGTATGACCTACTTCATGCGATGATACAAAACGGATCAGATCACCCATCAGGTCATCATCAAACTTCATTTTGCGTGCACGTGGGTCTGTAGCAGCGGTTTGAATCATGTACCAGTCGTGAACCAGTTTCATAACGTTATGGTACCAGCCAATATGGCTTTCAAGGATCTCACCACTTCTTGGATCGTGTACATTAGGACCGTATGCATTCTCGGTAGGAGAAGCAAAATAACGTACTACAGAGAAGCGTGCATCTTCGAGGCTCATAGTGGTATCGTTCTCTGGCCACTCTTTACCAATGATGGCATTTCTGAAACCAGCTTTTTCAAAAGCTTTCTGCCAGTCGTTGATACCGAGTATCAGGTGTTTTCTCCACTGTTTAGGTGTAGCCGGGTCTATATAATAGATAATGGGCTTTTTGGGTTCAACCAGTTCACCTCTTTTCCATTTCTCTACATCTTCGTCTTTGGGTTCGAGTCTCCAGCGAACAGCAAATTCTTTGTTTTCTACTTTTTGCTGATCGTCACCAAATAAAACGTAATCATCGGTAAAGAAACCAACGCGTTTGTCTGCAATCCTTGGTGTCATTGGCTTTTCTGGCAACAATAACATAGAGGTATTCAGTTCAATGGTAACTGCACCAGCAGCATTGGCAGTAGGAATATTGGAACCACCGCCACCACCGCCAAGAACAATGGCGGCACCGCCACCACCTGCCGAGAAGGTTTTAACGGTTCTGATCTCTGTATTAATAGGGTAAGAACTGATGCGTTGTATATATGATCTGTCGGCAGCAATCGGACCAAGGCCAAATGAACGTTTGATATTGGCATTGATGCTTACTACCTGGTTGTCGCCCTTAAAATAATCGGTAACATCGAGTACCACAGAAGCGCTGTCTTTACCAAATGCAGCGATCGGGAAAGAAGCTGCGATGGCATTCAGGTTAGAATTGGTAACTGCTTTGTAGATATCTTCTTTGGGGTCTGCTGCATTTACCAGGGTAATGGTGCGCAGGAATACATTGCTGTTGGGGCCTTTTTCAAAAGCAAGGGTTTGCTGGTTAGCAACCTCACCACCATAGGCGCCGCGACCGGCACCCGAAATAGCAGGTACTTTAATGTAACGTGTAACTGCAAGAATTTCACGTCCTAAGATATTATTAGCAATTTCAAAGTAGTATTTGTCGTCTACTTTATGAACTGTAATCATACCTTTTTGTGATACGGCTTTGTTGGTAATAACGTCTTTGTATGCCCTGGGGCCTGTACGTGGGGCACCTCCGCCGAAACCTGCCGGTAAGTTGCCGATCTGAGGAGCACCCGCCGGGCGGGTGGTAGTATCCCTTGTCTGGGCAACCGACACAGTAGAAGCCAGCAATGCTGCTGCAATAAAATAGTTTCTCATTGTTTCAGTTAAATGGTTTTGAATAATCGTTAAAGATAGTATCGTAAATTAATCAACAATTTTTTTTCTCGGAGTGTTGGATGAAAGGTAAAATCTTTAATTTGGGTCGGTGAAAAGATAAAACTGGTTTTAATAAACCCCTTATCTTGCTCACCCCTGAAAGCGCAAAGCTTTGCGGCTTTTTGCCGAATCAAATTTGCCGCTTTCAGGAAAATACCTATTTTGTAACCCCTTTCGGACTTTTGAAATAATGTTTGACCTGTGAATTACATTTTTCATTAGCATTGCGAGGATAATTTTTTAAATCAACTGTTATTTTAAAAAACAAAAATCAATCGAATCATGGCTGAGACAAAACCAACTGCAACAGCTTCAAAAAGCTCCACTTCTGTTCAACCTAAGAAGAGCAGTAATTTAGTTGCAACACTTGCCCCCATTTTATGTATCCTGGGTGGTTATTTTATCTGGCGCGTAGTTTTAGGTAGTGCAGGCAATTTCACCAACCCAGATCCTGATACAAGTCATTGGTTCTGGCCAGCACACCAGGGTCCTAAAGGTACTTTCACTAAAATGTATGAAGGTGGTATCGTAGTACCTATCCTGATTGGTGCATTCTTTATCGCTGTTACATTCAGTATTGAAAGATTCCTGACGATCTCTAAAGCAACAGGAGCCGGCAATATTGCTGAGTTCATCCGTAAAGTACAGTTCCACCTCGCCAACAAAGATGTTGATAAGGCTTTGGCTGAGTGCGACAAGCAAAAAGGATCTGTAGGTAATGTAATGAAAGCAGGTCTGCGTAAGTATAAAGAAATGATCACCAATACTGAACTTGCAACAGAGCAGAAAGTATTGAATATCCAGAAAGAAATCGAAGAAGCAACTGCACTTGAACTGCCAATGCTCGAGAAGAACCTGGTATTCCTTTCTACCATCGCTTCAGTAGCAACCCTGTTGGGTCTGTTCGGTACCGTATTAGGTATGATCCGTTCATTCTCTAAACTGGGTGATGAAGGTGGTGGAGAAGCTGCACGTGAACTGTCACAAGGTATCTCTGAGGCCCTGTACAATACTGCACTGGGTATCGGTACCTCTGCGATTGCAATCGTAATGTATAACATGTTTACCACTCGTATCGATGGTATCACTTATGGTATCGACGAGTCTGGATTCACTTTAACTCAAAGCTTTGCTGCTAACTACAAATAATCGTTGATTATTTGTATGGAAAATGAAAAGTTTTGAATCTTAATTAGTGAATGCTATAAATAAATAACAATGGGAAGAGCCAAATTACCTCGTAAAAGTACCAACATCGACATGACAGCCATGTGTGATGTGGCCTTTCTCCTGTTGTCGTTCTTTATCTTAACTACAAAGTTTAAACCGGCAGAAGCCATTGCTGTAACCACCCCTAATTCGGTGGCGGCAAAAGTGGCACCGGATAAAGACATTGTAATGATCACGATCGACAAGGATGGCAAGGTATTTATTACGATGGATGAAGAACAAAAGAAAGAAGCGGTGTGTAATGCGCTGAATACGCAAATGAACCTGAATATGGATGTTGCTGCATTCAAAAAAGCAGGGTTCTTTGGCGCACCATTCGGACTAATGGCCTCTTTTCTGGCATTACCTGAAGATCAGCGTAAGGGCGAAAAATTACCCGGTATACCTGTACTCGACTCAACCGATAACCAGATGGTTACCTGGATGAGGGCAATAACAGATGCATACCTCGGTACTAAAATCAACCTGCTGGTTAAAGGCGATAATGCTGCCAAGTATCCTGCTTTTAAAGCGGTGATCGATGCTTTCAAGAAAACAGATCAACTGAAATTCCAGATGATCACCAATCCTGAAAGTGTTCCAACCGGCACCGAACTATGGAAAAAAACCATGTCCGGCGAGAAAAGAGAAGAATAAATACTGTTGAACAGTAGTAAGTAAACAAAATACTCACGAAAACTAAATTCTACCGTTATGGCAGAAATGGATACCTCGAGTAGCGGGGGCCACAAAAAGGGCCCCGGGGTCAAGAAAGGGAAGAAACTCTCTACCCGTGTTGACCTGACGCCCATGGTGGACCTGGGCTTCCTGCTCATCACATTCTTTATCTTCACCACAACGATGAGTCAACCTACGGCGATGAAGCTCTTTTTACCAAAAGATGCAGATAATCCGGAGGATCAGAATAAGGCAAAAGAATCGGGTGTTATTACCCTTCTGTTGGGAAAAGACAATAATGTCTTTTATTACGAAGGTCAACTGGCACCAGATGGTTCTAATTTCAAATCATCTAACTTCAAGGACATCCGCGGTATTCTGCTCGATAAAAAAGCACGTACCAACGAAAAAGACCTGGTTGTGGTATTGAAACCTTCATCTGAAAGCACTTATAAAAATGTGGTGGATATTCTGGATGAAATGACCATCAATGTGTTAAAGCGCTATGCGCTGGTGGATATTTCCCCTGTTGAAGAGCAATTGGTGAAGTTGTCTGATGCTGCCGGTGGCGCTTCAGCTTCTAATTAATTTGTTTTTCGGTATGGAAAATACCTCAAAATGAATCATACATTTTAAAGACCTAACAATGGACGTAAATAAAATTTTAACCGCGGATATCCTCGATATCATTTTTGAGGGTAGAAACAAAGAGTACGGTGCGTACCAACTCCGCAGAACCTATAATAAGCGTATCACATACGCTATCATAGGAACTGTGGCAGTGTGCCTGCTTTTTCTGGGAGGTTCATTGATTGCCAACTCATCTGATAAAGAAAAGACCCAGATCCTCGTACAGGATATGGAATTACAGGATGTTAAACAAGATGAGAAAAAGCCTGAACCACCTCCTCCGCCTCCACCACCCAAACAGGAGCCTCCTAAAGTGGAGATCACTAAATTCACCCCTCCCAAAATTGTGAAGGATGAAGAAGTGAAACCCGAAGAGGAAATCAAGGAAGTGGAGAAACTGGAAGATACCAAAATCGGTACCATCAACCAGGAAGGTATCAAAGATGAAGGTATCGTAGCTCCACCCGTAGAAGTAAAAGGTACCGGTGTGGTAGAAGCCCCAAAACAGGAAGAAGATTACGATAAAGTATTTACTGTGGTACAAATCCCTGCGGAATTCCCCGGTGGTTTGCCTGCCTGGACCAAATACTTGGAGCGTAACCTGAACAGAGATCTGCCTGTTGAAAATGGTGCACCTCCCGGCAAATACACCGTGATCGTATCATTCATCGTTGATAAAAACGGTGGTATCAGTGAAGTAAAAGCTGAGAACGATCCCGGTTATGGTACAAAAGACGAAGCGGTACGTGTAATTAAACGTGGACCCAACTGGAAACCAGCCGTTCAGAACGGACGTCAGGTAATCTATCGTCACAAACAAAGTATCACATTCATGGTATCTGAAGAATAATTTCTTTACCTGATAAATTTTAAAAAAGCCATCCCGCCTCATGCGGGATGGCTTTTTTAGTGAATGGTGAATCGTTAATGTGCAGTATTTGTGTTAGGATGGATGTGTAAGCATAGCGCTGAATAGATAACAACAATAAAAGTTGTAACGAAAAAAAACTTTCATTCCCCATTCCCCATTCCCCATTGACCATTCACCATCTTATGGAATTTTCTTCCACGCGTATCTCATTAAAAACACAACGCTATGGAAAAGAAATTCAATCAGCGTAATGATATCCTGGAGATATTATTCGCAAACAGAAACAAAGACTATGGTGCGTACGAATTACGTGTGATGTATAATAGACGAATGAAGTATGCACTTTCCGGCATGTTTGTTCTTTGCTTATTATTTACAGTAGGCTCTATTCTTGCCAACGCAAAGGATAAAACAAAAACACTGGCTTATGTAGGTCCTGAAATTGAACTCAGTAAAGTAGATGAGCCGCCTGTTGAAGAAGTAAAACCACCAGAGCAAAAAATGGAAGAGCCACAAACAGCACAGGAAGTGCTGACCCCACCAAGGATAGTAGAAGACAAGCTGGTAAATGATGAAGAAGTAATGCTGGCCGTAGAAGATTATGAATCAGTAAAAATTGGGCTGGAAAAAGTGGAAGGAACAGAAGATATAGGTATTGTAGAACCACCGGTAGAAACCAGTACTGGCGTAACCAAATCCATCAAATCAGAAGTAGACAAAATGGAAGAAGAGTTTAGGTCGGTACAAATAGCAGCCGAATTTCCGGGTGGCATAAAAGAGTGGCAAAGATTTCTGGAAAGAAACCTTAACAGCGAACCGCCAACAGAAAACGGTGCGCCGGTAGGAGTGTACACGGTAGTAGTAACTTTTATTGTAGATATAGATGGCAAAGTAAGTGACGTAAAAGCAGAAAGCGATCCGGGTTATGGCACAAAAGATGAAGCCATACGTGTAATACGCAAAGGCCCCAACTGGAAACCCGCCAACCAGAATGGCCGCGCAGTGAAGTACAGGCATAAACAGGCGATTACATTTAAGGTGTCGGAGCAGTGATACGGTGAATGGTCAATGGTGAATCGTGAATTGAAAGATGTATTCACCATTGACCATTCACCATTGACCATTCACGATTCACTATCTTTGCCCCAAACAACAGCTACAGATGTCCATTCACTTATCAGGTTGGGATGATACCATTGTTGCACTGGCTACACCGCAGGGTATTGGGGCCATTGGTGTGATAAGGGTGAGTGGAAAAGAAACTTTTACGATTCTCAATCAGTTATTTCCATCCAAAGATTTAAATGCACAGCCATCGCATACCATACAGGTGGGTTTTTTAAAAGAAAGAGAGCAGGTATTGGATGAAGTGGTACTGTCATTGTTTAAAGCACCACGTTCCTATACAGGAGAAGATGTAATAGAAATAAGTTGTCATGGTTCTCCTTTTATTCAGGAACAGGTAATACATGCCATTACAAAACGGGGAGCCAGGCTGGCCAAACCAGGAGAGTTTACGCAGCGTGCATTTTTAAATGGTAAACTAGACCTGGCACAGGCAGAATCTGTAGCCGATTTAATAGCCAGTAATACCGAAGCCAGTAGAAAAACCGCCTTACACAATATGCGCGGAGGCTTCTCATCAGATCTCAAACAATTGAGGGAACAACTCATTCGTTTTTCGGCGATGATAGAACTGGAACTCGATTTTTCGCAGGAAGATGTAGAGTTTGCAGATCGAACTGCATTGAAACAACTGATTGATGAGCTGGATGGATCAACACAGCAACTCATCCGTTCATTTTCATTGGGTAATGTAATTCGCAATGGGGTACAGGTGGCTATTATCGGCAAACCCAATGCAGGAAAATCTACTTTACTCAATGCACTGTTGAATGAAAACCGTGCTATTGTAAGTGATATTGCAGGTACCACACGCGATACGATTGAAGAAATCATTAACATCAATGGTATCCTGTTCAGATTGGTTGATACGGCAGGTATTCGTGAACATACATCTGATATCATTGAACAGATTGGCGTAGAAAAGAGCCTGGAGAAAATGAATGCGTCTGATATTGTGTTGTATCTCTTCGATGTAAATGAAACGACTGTAGAAGAGTTGAAGGCATTTGAAGCAACACTCAAGGCGAAAAACATACAATACCTGCTGGTGGCCAATAAAACCGATGCGGCCAACCCCGACACTATCAAGACCATGGACCATGGACCATGGACCATACCCATCTCTGCCAAAACCAATACCGGTATTGATACACTGAAACAGGCCCTCACGCAAAAAGCCATCAGTGGCGATGTAAATACCGAAGCCACCATTGTAACCAATGCCCGCCATTACGATGCCTTATTAAAACTCTCTCAATCATTAACCGATGTACGCAATGGCATGAACGACCATGTACCCGGCGATCTGCTGGCCCTCGACATTCGCCAGTGCTTACACTACCTCGGCCTCATTACCGGTGAAATTACCAATGAGGATCAATTGGATTTTATATTTAGTAAGTTTTGTATCGGGAAGTGAGAACTTTTGCGCTGAAAACTGATAGCCGCATGGCATCCCTCTATTATGCTCAGGTAAGCCGGGCAAGACCAAAATCAGGTTATTTGTATTTATATGACTGAATATCAATTGTTTATTGATATTTTCATGTTTTATTGTAAAACAATAACTTTACATAGATGTGCTAAAAGTAAAGTAATTTATTTACTTTTGTAGTATAAATGTAAACCTATAACTTTACTTTATGGCTAAGCAATCACTTCAACTGCAACAGCTTAACAACAAGATGCGCGGTTTGGCAGCACTCAGGAAAGTAGCCATGCCGCCTACAGGATGGATAAAAGCTATCCGTACGGCCCTTGGTATGTCTATGCAGCAATTGGGCAACAAACTGAATGTTTCCAGGCAGGGTGTAATGGACATGGAAAAGCGGGAAAAAGACGGCTCCATCAGCATCAGATCACTGCGCGAAATTGCAGGTGCTATGGATATGCAGTTGGTGTATGCTTTTGTACCCAACGATGGATCGCTGGATGCGCTGATTGAAAAACGGGCCACGGCATTGGCTACGGAAATTGTGATGCGTACCGCCCAAACCATGCAATTGGAAAATCAGGCCAATTCAGAAAAGCGGATACAAGCTGCCATCAGGGAGAGGGCCACGGCCATTCAAAACGAAATGCCTAAAATTTTATGGGATTAACGTTAGACTATGCCGATGGCCAAACCCCTTTAGAAGATGATGAGAAAGAGGGATTGTTAATTCCTGTTATTGCTACGCGTAGTGAGTTAGATGAATTTGAACAGTTGAATATTGAACAGGCTGTTCAGTGGACACTGGGGCGTTCCTTCAAACCGGATACCATTTTTACGGAAGCCTTTATCAGAACAGTACATAAACGCATGTTTGCTGATGTGTGGGCATGGGCAGGCGGGTTTCGTAATAGCAACAAGAACATTGGTATAGACAAATGGCAAATACCTTCCCAACTGAAGTACTTGCTGGATGATACGTGTTTCTGGTACGAAAATAATACCTATCCACCCGATGAAATGGCGCTTCGCTTCAAGCACCGCCTGGTGAGCATTCATTGTTTCCCCAATGGCAACGGCCGGCATAGCCGACTGATGGCAGATATTGTTATTGAAAAAATATACAGGCAGCCGGTGTTTACCTGGGGTGCTGCCCAGCGTTTGTCGTTGAATGATACCCGTGCTGCTTACCTGCGGGCATTAAAAGCGGCTGATACAGGTAATTATGATTTGTTGATTCGATTTGCACGTTCGTGATGCATGTGTGATTGATGATGCCCCCATTACGATGCCTTACTAAAACGCTCCCAATCATTAACCGACCTACGCAATGGCATAAACAACCACCCTCCACATTCGCCAGTGCCTACACTACCTCGATCTCATTACCGGTGAAATTACCAATAAGGACCAGTTAGATTTTATATTTAGTAAGTTTTGTATTGGGAAGTGACCGCCTCAGGAGTATAGCCGCTGCAACTAAACGTCATCCCGAGCGCAGCGAGGGATCTTGCCAACCTATGGTAAACCAACGCTCAAACAAGGCTAAACGGCAGATAAGGATAAAATAAGAATAAAATAAAGATATTTATTAAAATTTCTTTCTCCGAAGGGTGTACATGACAAGAGAAGTTCGACGCAGATGTCTCTCGTAGAGGACTCTGCGTGTTACACAGCTCGGGTGTGCCATTTACTTTGAAGTTTATTAATTTCTTACTGAATAATCGATCATAAAAATTAATTATTAACTTTCATAAGAGTGAGCGTTCGCAGAGTCCTCTACGAGGGCATCTACTTATAATATAGTACTAAATAGTAGAAGTATGTTATAAGTTGAACTGCTTTTCAACTTATTTATTTGGATAAGAAGCCTTTTTCAGAACGGGTAAATGATTTTGGGATGTATCTTTTACCGAGAGTGGTAATTGCTTTGGGTATTTTAACTGTAATTCGAATTTTACAGATTGCTTATTATCATTGCACTTCAAGTCCTTCAATAACGATAAGCCTGCAATTAGAGCAGTAGCAACAGTTGACCACATTATTACATGAGTAAAATATGATTGCTGTTTAAGGGATGCTTTAGTTGTTTCATTTGTTTCAAAAACTGATATATTGGCTTTAATGGCTGAATTTTCTAATTCATTCTTTAATTGTCTAATCCTTTCTTCATCTTCAAATATGGCTGTAAATCCTCCTGATTCTAAAAAAGCCTCGGTTCTGCCGTCCACCATAGTTACATACGAATCCCCGTCAAATGAGAAAAATACAAATCCCAATTTAGATTGATAATATAGGGCTACTATGAAAGCACTTCGTAATTTATGGTCAAATACGTTTGGGTTATCACCCAAATAAATATTAAAAGGAAGTGTAGTAGTGTCGTATTTATCTCGGTATGAAATAAAATAATTAAAGAAATTATCAAGCATTTCAGCTATCTCTTTAGTCAATCTCATATCTTCTTCTTTTTAACCACAGTAGTAGCAGCCAACTTCATCATTTCTTCAAATGACAAATTAGATTTAGTTTGAGCAGGCTTTTTGGTAGCTTTTGGCTTTTTAGTGGGCTTTTTATCCATAATCTAAATTACAAAGGGATAATTTATTTCCATTCGACTGGTCTATTAAAAACTTCGCCATTTACATTTGTAACTTTATCATCAAATTGACTTCTTAATAAATTCTTTCTACCAATTACCATAGAACCTTTAGCAAATTTTCGTACTTCATCGTTAGAACGATCAGGCGGGAAGGCTACGAAAACCCTTTTATTATCAGCGGACTCGTTTATGAGCCTGATAGGGGGTAGCAAATCTGTATCCCCCGATACTATCATAGCCATATCAAAGGCATCTGTATAGTAATCTTTAACCACCTGTGTAGCAATGCCTACGTCAGTCATTTTTTCGCAGTCGTTTGGATAATCATTCCCGCAAACCCCGCAATGATTTTTTTCTTTTTGGAACTTCCCATAAAATATCTCCACTTTGTCTAAAGATTGTAAGGCTGATATAAACTGTTTTTGCCTTAATCTCTTTGCTACATCATTTGTAACAAGAGTTGTAAAGTATTTAACTTTAACAAGTTCTTGATTTCCAGTCAATAAAGACTCTATAAGTGATTGAATATTCAACCAAAGAAATCGCTTGAAGCCACTATCTTTTAATCCGAAGTAAAGGTTATAGCCGTCAATATAAGCGATAACACGCTCTTTTGGCGTAAATTTTTGAACATCCATTTTTATCTTTTTAATCTTTTTTTAAGGTTTAAGTAGCTATATTTGTATTGCAACGCTAAATTTTAATTTAGTCCGACGCACCCTCAAAAGGGGTGCGTTTCTTTTTATTTCATCAATCACACGAGGGGAATGTATATTGATAATATTTTTTTTCCTTTGTATCAGCACTAAGTTAGGTATTTTATCTTCCCGGACGGTTTTTGTTGGCTTCCATCCATTCTTCTCTTTGTTTAATCCATAGTGG
>DPWF01000149.1 GCA_003526435.1 Chitinophagaceae bacterium
ACCATTGACCATTGACCATTGACCATTGACAATTGACCATTGACCATTGACCATTACTATTTACAAAACTGTGCCAGTATATCTGCTGCTCCGGGATATTTTTTTGCAACAGCTATCTGCATGGCCCTGCAACCATTTTCTTTATCACCTGAATTGATAAGACTGGCGCCTTTAAAGAATTCCGATTTTCCGTCGTTGGTGATTTTCATGGCAATCACTTTGTCGAAATAATAAACGGCTTTTTTATATTCCTTCAGGTTATAATAACAGATACCTGCATTTTCAAACATGCTATAACTGAATGGGCTGATATTAAGTGCCGTAACAAATTTTCTGGCGGCTGTTGCATAATCACCTTTGCCAAATGCCGCTACCGCTTCATTATATACGGCAGTGGCTTTGTTAATATCATCTTGTGAAGAGGTATTGGTAACAGTTGCATTCATGTTGTTTTGAATTTCCTCCTTTCTTTTAAGTAATGCCAGATAATCGGCGCTGGGTGTGGTGTTTGCAGCAGGCTTAAACATAACCAGGGCACTGTCTGCCATCTTCAGGAGTTCCGGTGTACCTCTTTGCATGGCATTTAACATACCGAGTAAATATAATTGCCAGGGGAATGCTTCATTTCGGTAATGGGTATATGTTCTGAATGCTTTTCCAAGTGCTGCTGTATCCTTTCGTTTTGCTTCTACAGCAACCAGTGTCTGATAATAGGTATTGGCCCTGGGGCGGTTATAATAGGCTGTTTGTGCATAATACTTGGCACTATCGTATTTCTCGGTAAGGAAATAAACATTGGCGATTAAGAAATGACTGTAATAAACATAAGGGTTATACGGCATAGATTTTCTTAACAACCTCAATGCTTCGTCGTATTGTTTATTCTCCGAATAATATCTTCCGATAATGGCTTCAATGGGTTGAGAAGAAGAAGTAAGATTGGGAATGGGAGGGAACATCTTTGTGACTTCTGAAAGTGGAAGAGTCATAGGTTCGTTTTTCAGATCAGGAACCACTTTCAACTGTGCCTTTAATGAAGTATAGGTCATGTAAGTAATATAGGAAGCAGGCAACAGTAATAGGATAGTGATTAGCCCATACAAAGGGTGCCATAAAGATTTAGTTGGCTCAGTACTTTGAGGATTAACCTGTTTTTTTGCCATGATATATGCGCCAACATTGAAGGCACATACCACTGCAAAAAACACCTGCATAATGGCACGTTCTATTGGAAAGTTCAATGCTGCATCAACTGCATAGGAGAGGAGCGCAAAAAAAGAAAACAGTGAAATAAGTTTTATTTCTTCCGTTGCCCGTGACCGCCATGTTTTGATTGTAAATAAAAGCAGGCAGAAGTATAGTGACAGGTAGAGGAGCCCCCCCGGCAGACCTAGCTCTGCTGCATGTTCAAGAAAATCGTTGTGGGCATGTGCCGGTACATTCAAATCGTTGATGTATTCTTTTTCATAAGGAATGGAAGCCAGTTTCCAGTTACCATAACCGCACCCCATAAGTGGATTTTTCAGGATATAGTCGGCAGCATGCTCCCATAGTTTAAAACGATAGCTAGAGGCGTCGTTGGTGAGAGAAATGGAGCTGATATTGCTCACTACATTGCCAAATCGACTTGTGTTGTTACCCTGTATGGTAATAGCCTGTGTATATGTTATTTGTGAAATAAAATAAGCCACTATGATTGGTAAAATCAGTGAAGCTATTCTATAAAGTAGCCTTTCGGCCTCACGATTTCTAAAATATTGAAAAATTAAAAAAACTATGTATGAAATGCTTATTATTATTAGGCTCACATAAGAAGCTCTGGCACTAGCCATAAAAAGGGTCGCGATACCCATAGTTAATGCAGTCAAATGAAAAATTCTTTCAGCTAGCTTTGAAGAATATAGCACATATAGTATAAAAGGTATTTTAATGGCGAGGCTAGCAGCGAATATATTTTTATTACCTGTATTACCATTTAAATTAAAAATTAAAGCATCAAGCGAGACAGAATCAAGGCTACTAAAAAAAATGTTGAAGTATTGAACAGATTCTATCAATAAAATAATTGAAAAAGCTCTGGCTATTGCTTTGAACAGATATTGGGCTTTATTAAACAGTGCAGAAATATTGATGAAAGCAACAATAGTAATGATGAAACGCGCATAACACACCCATGCCTCCACCTGGTTAATGGCAAAAAAAATGGAAATGCCGGCCAGAATAAAGAGGCCTAAAAATAGTTTTGAAAATAACTGCTTGAAAATCAGTTGGATAGAGCCCGAATAAAGGTCTTTCCTCGCCAGAACATAACCTGTTACGAGTAAATCCAAAAGTGAAAGATAAAGCCACTGTGGCCCCATCACATCAATGGCATTCATCGTTGGAATAAAATGAACTGCCATGTACAAACAAAGGATAATAAAGGGGATCCAGGCAATCTTAGTGTTGTTTTTCAGATATGTAGTTGTATTTGTTTCAGCAGGTTGCTGAATTTTGTTCGGGTAGGCAGGTTTCTTCCGGGCCATAGTTACAATTAAGTGCCGTGAAATTAATGATTTTACGATCGCCAGAAAACCGGAAGAAATAAGAAATAAAAAAAGGAATATAGAATTAAGAAATGGGGAACATATCAAGAACCAATATTTTCTTATTTCATGTTCCTTGTTCTTTGTTTCCCTGTTTTACCTGGTATATTTGCCCTCTGGGAGTAGCCAAATGGCTGAGAACAGCAAAAAACTCAGTTTTTTCCTAAAAATCTTTTCAAATTTCTTGACCATTCCACCAGAGACCCCTACCTTTGCAACCCCAATACGAAAATTGGGTTTCGACTATGTCTCAACGAATCAGAATCAAATTGCAATCTTACGATCATAATCTGGTAGATAAATCTGCTGAGAAAATCGTAAAAACTGTACGTAGTACAGGCGCCGTAGTAACTGGTCCAATTCCCTTGCCTACACACAAGAGAATTTTCACTGTTCTGCGTTCACCGCACGTGAATAAAAAGAGCCGTGAGCAGTTTCAGTTAGCTACTCATAAGCGTTTACTTGATATCTATACTTCTTCTTCAAGAACTGTAGATGCACTGAGTAAGTTAGATCTGCCTTCTGGTGTGGAGGTTGAGATTAAAGCCTGATAAAAGGCTGTAAGTTTCAAACCGCAAGCTACAAGCTGGGTTTGAAATATAAGTTCTTACAAATGAATTATCATCTGCCAACTCTCCGGAAGGAGAAGAAAGCAGCTCTGAATAAATAAACGGTCAAGGATACTGGTTTCAAATCAGACATCAGCCATCCGCGATCATACATATAAACAGGCCCTTCGAGGTTTGTTTACTTCCGGTACTTCCACTTCTCCCGATACAATCGGGGGGAAACAACGGAAAAGGTCGGCAGCGAACAAGGATTGAATCCCGCTTCATCGGTGGGATGTCCTCTTTAACCTTGCGGGGCATAAACCGCAAAAACGATGAAAGGTATTATTGGTAAAAAAATCGGGATGACCAGCATCTTCTCGGCCGATGGTAAGCAAACAGCTTGCACCATCATTGAAGCTGGTCCATGTACCGTAACACAGGTGAAAACCCAGGATGCTGATGGTTACACCGCACTTCAGTTGGCATTTGGCGACAAAAAAGAAAAACACTCCACTAAAGCTGAGTTGAATCATTTCGCAAAAGCTCAGACAGCCGCCAAAAAATTCGTAAAAGAATTCCGCAATTATTCCATAGAAAAAGCATTGGGAGAAACTGTTACTGTAGACATTTTCGCTGAAGGCGAAAGCGTTGAAGTAGTAGGTACTACCAAGGGTAAAGGTTTCCAGGGTGTTGTAAAACGCCATGGTTTCTCTGGTGTGGGTGAGCAATCACACGGTCAGCACGATCGTCAGCGTGCCCCAGGTTCTATCGGTGGATCATCTTATCCTTCACGCGTATTCAAAGGCATGAGAATGGCCGGACGTATGGGTGGTGACAGGGTGAAAATGAAAGGTCTGAAAGTGGTGAAGATCTTCCCTGAAAAGAACTATATCCTGATCAGCGGTTCTGTTCCTGGTCATAACGGTTCAATCGTTTTAATCCAGAAGTAATCACAACTTAATTGAATTGACATGCAAGTAGATGTATTAAATATAAAAGGACAGAAAACCGGCAGAACGGTAGAATTGCCAGCTGAGGTTTTCGGTATCGAGCCAAATGATCATGTGATCTACCTGGCTGTAAAACAATACCTGGCTACAGGCCGTCAGGGTACCCATAAAGTTAAAACCCGTGCTGAAGTACAGGGTGCCAGCCGTAAGCTGCATAAACAAAAAGGTACCGGTGGTTCACGTAAAGGTAATATCCGTAACCCTTTATACAAGGGTGGTGGTACCATCTTCGGACCAAAACCTCATGCTTACGATTTCAAATTGAACCGTAAGGTGAAGGATCTGGCAAAGATTTCTGCACTGAGTTATAAAGCAAAAGAGAGCGCTATCGTAGTGGTTGAAGATATTCAGATGGAAGCACCTAAAACCAAACAACTGGTTGAAGTGATGAAGAGCCTGAATATTGCCGACAAGAAAACACTGGTAGTATTACCTGAGTATAATGATAACCTGTACCTGAGTACACGTAATGTGCCGAATGTAGCCAGTACTTTACTGGCCGACATCAACACTTATGAAATCATGAATGCAGATGTACTGGTTATCACAGAAAACACAGCCAAAATCTTCGCAGAAGAAGAGGCCGTAGCTTAATCAATTAGAAACGTTTCAACCGAAATACAATGAAACTGAGTGAAGTATTAGTAAAGCCTATTTTAACCGAGAAAGCCAATGCACAGCAGGAAAAGCTGAGAAGATATGCTTTCAAAGTAAACCGTAAGGCAAACAAACTCGAGATCAAAAAAGCAGTAGAAGAATTCTATGGTGTGAATGTAATTGATGTGAACACTGCAGTTGCTCCAGGCAAAAATAAAACCCGTTATACCAAAGCCGGTTTTATTCAGGGTGCGAAATCAGCTTACAAAAAAGCATTCGTAACCGTAGCCGAAGGAGAAGCAATTGATCTGAACGCAAACATTTAAGCCCCCTGCCCTAAAGGGCGTAAGGCAAAATGATAAAGTATGGTAGTTCAACTACCGCAAAAGTTGATTAATAAATTAAACCTTAACCCCCTTTAAGGGTTAGGGGCAAAAGAAAAGAAAATGGCACTTAAGAAGTACAAACCGATGACAGCCGGCACACGCTGGAGAATCGGAAACGCTTATGCTGAGATCACTACCAACAAGCCGGAGAAGAGCTTATTGGAGCCTCAAAAAAAGACTGCTGGACGTAACTTTCAGGGTCGTCGCGCAATGCGTTATATGGGTGGTGGTAGCAAACAACACTACCGTATCATCGATTTCAAAAGAAACAAAAGAGATATTGCTGCTACAGTAGTATCTATTGAATACGATCCAAACCGTACTGCA
>DPWF01000335.1:0-3960 GCA_003526435.1 Chitinophagaceae bacterium
CAGCGGAGACACCGATTATATTTCACAGATTGAACTGGTGGACCAAAATCCGATTGGTAAATCGTCGAGGAGTAACCCGATCACTTATATTAAGGCATACGATACTATCCGTGATCTGTATTCGAAACAGCCGCTATCAAAAATGCGCGGATTTCAGGCAAAACATTTTTCATTCAATGTAGATGGTGGCCGTTGCGATGCCTGTAAAGGTGAAGGGGAGCAGGTGGTTGAAATGCAGTTCCTTGCCGATGTACATCTTACCTGTGATGTATGTAACGGAAAAAGATTCAAAGAAGAAGTGCTGGAAGTTCAATATAAAGGCAAAAGTATTTTTGATGTATTGGATATGAGTGTGGATGAAGCCATTGAATTTTTTGGTGAAGAAAAAAATATCAGGCAGGCTATTCAACCTTTACATGATGTTGGGTTGGGTTATATTAAGCTGGGACAAAGTAGTGATACACTTAGTGGTGGCGAAGCACAACGCGTAAAGCTGGCCAGTTTTCTGGGAAAAGGTAAAGGTGCCGGACACATGCTTTTTATTTTTGACGAACCAACTACGGGCTTACATTTTCATGATATCAGAAAATTACTGGCTTCATTCCAGGCTTTGATTGAACAGGGCCATTCATTAATTGTAATTGAACACAATACAGACGTCATTAAATCGGCAGACTGGTTAATTGATATGGGGCCTGAAGCGGGAGATGCAGGAGGGCAGGTGGTATATGCAGGTGTTCCGACAGGGATCAAAAAAATAAAAGAAAGTTATACAGCGAAGTTTTTATAAAAAGTAAGCCACAGATTCACATTTGCCCGAGGCGGATGAAATCTGTGGCTTATTAGTATTGTCTGTCCGTTTATCTCAATCTATCTACACTCTTTACCAGTTTTTCATCTTTTCTGATGGCAATAATGGCCATCAAAAAGAATACAGGTACTGCAAAACTGAATATGGCACTCAGTGCAATAGCCCCGGCATCATATTTCTTGGTATAAATAAAATAGAGAATGATATTCAGGGCGCTTACTGCCAGCCCTGCCAATCCCACTCTGAATTGTAAGGGTCTGTTATTATAAAGAAAGATATCAACCAATGCCACAATAGCTCCTGCAACAGTCAGTATCATTAAAAGCATATTGGTTGTGGCCGTAAATTCTTCGGCAGGGGTGCTTCCAACACTACCTACATAAAATGGCATTTTCAAAGTAGCAAAACCACAAATACTGGCAGCTAGTAACCACAATGTTTGTACACGTTGTATCATACTTTATAATTTAGTATTTTCCCCTTCCTCATTCCTTATTCCTCTGTTTTTTAACTCATTTCAGGATACAGTACAAACTGACTCATAAATTCATTCACCTGTTTCTTAATCTCTTTCAGTTTGTTTTCATCATCAGCATTCATCAGTGTAGTATCAATGGCATTTACAACAAATTCCATATCCTTTTCCATCATTCCTCTGGTGGTAACAGCAGCTACACCAAAACGTACACCTGAAGTTACAAAAGCGCTTTTATCATCGTAAGGTACCATATTTTTATTGGCAGTGATGTCTGCATGTCCTAAAACCTGTTCTGCTTTTTTACCGCTGATGTTTTTATTTCTGAGATCAATCAGCATCAGGTGGTTATCGGTGCCGCCACTGATGATCTGGTAGCCTCTGTCGGTGAATGCTTTGGCCATAGCCTGTGCATTTTTTTGAACCTGCTGCTGGTAAGTCAGAAACTCATCCGTTAAGATTTCACCAAAAGCAATGGCTTTAGCGGCAATTACATGTTCCAATGGGCCACCTTGCGTACCCGGGAAAACGGCCATATCGATGAGGTTGCTCATTAAACGGAGATTACCTTTTACATCTTTTAAACCAAATGGGTTTTCCCAGTCTTTTTTCATCATGATCACACCACCTCTTGGGCCACGGAGTGTTTTATGGGTGGTAGAAGTTACAAAATGACAATGTTCAAACGGGCTTGACAATAATCCTTTGGCAATTAAACCCGCTGGGTGTGCTATATCGGCCATTACAAAAGCGCCTACTTCATCGGCAACCTTGCGGATGCGTGCATAATCCCAATCACGGCTGTAAGCGCTGGCACCACAGATGATGAGTTTGGGTTTTACGCTTCTTGCTTTTTCTTCGAGCATTTCATAATCCACCAGGCCGTCTTCCCTTTTTACACCATAAAAATGTGGCTGGTACAATTTACCGCTGAAGTTTACAGCAGAACCATGTGTAAGGTGACCACCCATGCTGAGATCTAAACCGAGGATGGCATCACCTGGCTGAAGAATGGCCAGCATTAAAGCTGCGTTGGCCTGGGCTCCACTATGTGGTTGCACATTGGCATATTCAACATTAAAAATTTCTTTCAAACGGTCAATGGCCAGTTGCTCTGTCTGATCCACAATTTCACACCCACCATAATAACGACGACCGGGATATCCCTCTGCATATTTATTGGTCATCACATTGCCCATGGCCTGCATTACCTGTAAGCTGGTAAAGTTTTCAGACGCAATCAGTTCAATGCCACGGCGTTGGCGTTCGAGTTCCTGTTTAATCAGATCAAATACGAGGGTATCTCTTTGCATGGTATGGGAATTTGTTGCAAATATAAGAAGCGCAGGGCTTCAAGCTGCAAGACACAAGCTACAAGTAAAGGTTGGTTGTAATTTGTGAGCAATCCAATGCCTTTGCAACCCGCTTGATGCTTGTAGCTTGTGGCTTGCAGCTTAAATTTCCACAATACTTGCCCAATGAACAGATTTTCCTATTTTCGGCCTCTTGATGAAGTGTCAGATTTACATGATTAAATAAAGAATAGTGTGTCCAGATTCATCAAAATAAACCTCCCATGAAAGCAATCATACCAGTTGCGGGTGCTGGAACCAAACTCAGACCCCATACGTATACACAGCCCAAGGCCCTCATACCCATTGCAGGAAAAACGATCCTTAGTTATATCGTTGACCAGTTAAGAGAAGCAGGTATCAATGAATTTATTTTTATTGTTGGGTATTTAGGAGAGAAAATACAGGATTACGTGAAACAGACTTATCCTGATATGGTGGCTCATTTTGTATACCAGAATGAGCGACAGGGTACAGGTCATGCCATAGAGCTTACACGAAATATTGTGGGGAATGATGAAGTGTTTGTTGCATTGGGCGACACCATTTGTGAGTATGATGTAAAAGAAGTGGTGAACAGTTCTTACAGCATGCTGGGCATTAAAAAAGTGGATGATCCCAGAAATTTTGGTGTAGCATCAATAGGTGATGATGGTTTTATTGAACAGGTTGTTGAGAAACCGTCTATTCCTAAAAGTAATATGGCATTGGTGGGGCTATACAAAATCAAGGAAACAGATTTTCTGTTTGAATGCCTTCACCATATTTTCACGCAGGATATTAAAACCTACGGTGAATATAATCTTACCGATGCACTGGACTGCATGATTAAACGTGGTGCCAAATTCCAGGCGTTTAAAGTAAAGAACTGGTTCGACTGTGGTAAGAAAGAAACATTATTGGAAAGTAATGCCACCTTACTCAAAAAATTTGGCGGCAATATTATTGACCAGCACGGATTTAAAGATACAATCATCATTCCACCGGTAAGTATTGCGCCGGGTTGCGATATATCCAACTCCATCATCGGTCCGCATGTGGCCATTGGGGCAAATACAACTATTAAACATTCCATCGTACGCGACAGTATCATTGGTTCCTACACCAATTTATATGAAGTGGTACTCGACAATTCCCTCATCGGCAGCGACGCCTCCGTAAGAGGTCTCAGTAGAAGCCTGAATATTGGTGATAATACGGAGATTGACTTTGGATAATTTGAGAATTTGATAATTTGAAAATTTGAAAATGCCAGAGTTTGAATATCACTGGATAAAAATTAAATTGTCTAATTTGTAAATTAAAATCAGGAGATGCTCTGC
>DPWF01000335.1:4006-4953 GCA_003526435.1 Chitinophagaceae bacterium
AAATTCTCAAATTTTCAAATTAAATGAACCGCATCACAACTCTATTCGGAATCCGCTACCCCCTGATCCAGGCCGGCATGATTTGGGCCAGTGGATGGAGATTGGCCAGTGCAGTGAGTAATGCAGGTGGACTGGGTTTATTAGGTGCCGGTAGTATGTATCCGGAAGTGTTGCGTGAGCATATACAAAAATGCAAAGCGGCAACCGACAAGCCTTTTGGTGTGAATGTTCCTTTACTCTATCCTGATATTGAACAATTGATGCAGATTATTGTGGAGGAAAAAGTGCCCATCGTTTTTACCAGTGCCGGAAATCCAAAAACCTGGACTGGCTTTTTAAAAGAGAAAGGCATCAAAGTAGTGCATGTGGTGAGTAGCAGCAAGTTTGCCCAAAAAGCAGAAGCAGCCGGATGTGATGCTGTGGTAGCAGAAGGTTTTGAAGCAGGCGGACATAATGGAAGAGAAGAAACCACTACTATGGTTTTGGTACCTGCTGTATGTGCAGTTGTAAAAATTCCGGTGATAGCAGCAGGAGGTATAGCTACAGGAAGACAGATGCTGGCTGCAATGGTATTGGGTGCAGAGGGGGTGCAGGTAGGCAGCCGTTTTGTTTGTACGCCCGAAGCTTCTTCACATCTTGCCTTCAAAGAAGCAATCATAAAAGCAGAGGAAGGAGATACACAGTTGGCGATGAAAAAAGTAGTACCTGTTCGGTTACTGAAAAACAGGTTTGCAGAAGAAATCAAAGAAGCAGAATTGCGTGGTGCATCTGAAGAAGAATTAAAAAATATTTTAGGCCGCGCCCGTGCTAAAAAAGGCATGTTTGAAGGCGATATGAATGAAGGAGAACTCGAAATCGGACAGGTGAGTGCACTGATACATGATATTAAACCTGCTGCAGAGATTGTTGAGGAAATAATTTATGAATTTGAAAATTTGAAAATTTGA
>DPWF01000335.1:4970-22319 GCA_003526435.1 Chitinophagaceae bacterium
ATTTAAAGCTGAGACAATACTCTTGTCATTTTCAAATTCCCGAATTTTCAAATTATTTAATCTGCTGCCGGTAAATTATAGGCCTTCCATTCTTCTGCATTCGGACCATAAATACCAGGAACTTTGAGTCCTGCCATTCTCATTAAAACGGTTAGTTGTCCTCTGTGGTGTATCTGATGCACTACTGTTACCCATAAAGCAAAACCTTTCTTCCAGCTTTCGCCATACATCGGTGTTTCCTCCTGTAAAGTTTGGTCAGTCCACTGTTCAATGGCTGTTTGCACATTCAGTGTTGCTTTCTTATACGCATCTATCATTTCCTGAACTGAATGATATTCCTGCTTAGTAAAATTTACCGGCAGTTTGGCTTCCCATGGTATACCATCTGCACATGCGATGATATGATTCACCATTCTTTTGATACTTCGGTACTCTCCAAATGAAGGAGCTTTGAGACTTTCATCTGTTAACATCTTTAAACATTGCAGTGTTGCTTCAGTTTCTGATGCCCATATTTCTTTAAAATGACTGATACTGGAAAACATAGGGATGATTTGAAAATTTGAAAATGTGCTAATTTGAAAATCGAAGGAGCATGGTCATGTGCTTATATACAAATTTGATAAAAATCAATACGAAATTGCGTATTAAATGAATTGTTCCATTTTCAAATTGGGTTTCATTTCTGTAAGTACATTGAATTGGCCTGAGACAGGCATGTTACTACTAAGTCGTTAATACAAACATGTTCGGGTAGTGTGGCAACATAGAAAGCAATATCAGCAATATCTTCAGCCTGTAATGCTTTGTAGCCATCGTACACTGCATCAGCTTTTGAATTATCACCTTTAAACCTCACGATGGAAAACTCTGTTTCTGCTGCGCCGGGATGAATAGCAGTAGCTTTTATCCTGTGTGGAAGTAAATCAATACGCATAGCTTTGGTAATAGCATCAACTGCATGTTTACTGGCACAATAGGCATTACCATCTTTATATACTTCTTTACCTGCAGTAGAACCTATATTAATGATATGACCTTTTTTGCGTGCTGTCATAAAAGGCAATAAAGCTTTGGTTACATACATCAAACCTTTTACATTGGTATCAATCATTGTATCCCAATCATCCAGGTTAGCCTGTTCAAAACTGTCTCTTCCCAATGCAAGACCGGCATTGTTTACGAGTACATCAATTTGTTTCCATGCTTCAGGAATTGCATGAAGGGTGTCTGTTACTGTTTTACGATCCTGTACATCAAATACCAGTGGTAGCACTTTAACTGAATAGTTTTTTTCGAGATCAGCAGCAATGTCATGTAAGCGGTCTGCTCTTCTGCCTGTGATGATGCAGTTCCATCCTGCTGCAGCAAATTTGTATGCAATGGCTTTACCAAAACCGGATGTTGCCCCAGTAATTAATATGATGTTCTTCATGAAGCAAAGATAAGGTAGTTGGCAGTCCATGGTCAATAGTCCATGATTTATAGGAGAACATTTACGATCAAATGAAACAATACTATGGTCTACAAACTATGATTTACCTGATCAATACCAATGTTCCCTTCCTGTAAATGCGGTTGTTTAACTGATCGGTTCCAATGGCCTCATATACATAGGTACCTGCGGGTTGCTTTATGCCGCTGTAAGTACCGTCCCATCCTTTACCCAACTCTGTTGTTGAATACAGTAATTGTCCCCAGCGGTTGAATATACGGAAGTGTTGTAACTGTGCAATACCCACACCAACAGGACGAATAATATCGTTCAGTCCGTCGCCATTGGGTGTAAATGCGGATGGGACATACAGATCAGGCCCATTTTTAAATACACGAACGAGTACATCGTCTTCTGCAAAACAGCCACCGGCACCAGTAACACGTGCTATATAACGTATGGAATCTACTGTTGCGGGTAATGTGGTAACAGGTGCATCTGTTGTAGGATCATTTAAACCTGTTGTAGGGCGCCATAAATAACCAGTGCCACCTGATGCCGATAATTGAAGAGGTCTGCCAGCTACTACAAAAGTATCTCTGCCGGCATAAGCATTTACAGGAGGTGTAACAATGATGGTTACTGTATCTGAAACAGGTTTGTCGCAACCAATAGTATCAATAGCTGTTAATATATACTGTGTGGTTCTTGATGGACCTGCAATTGGAAACAATGTATTGGCATTGATCATTGAGTTGGTAGGAGACCAGACAAAACCGGCACCTACAATGCTACCCGATAATTGAACCCTGTCGCCAAAACAAATGATGGTATCATTGTTTGCCCTGGCCTGGGGATACGGTGCCACCAGTACAAATACAGAATCTCTGTCCTGACACTTACCCAGGTTAGCAGTAACATAATACATGGTACTTGTTAACGGTTGTACTATGGGATATTTTGTATTGGCTAAAATTGGTACACCTGTAGATGCAGTCCATTGATAACTGAGCGCATCGCTTACCGGGCTTAAGGTAAACTGATCGGTTCGGCAGATGGAAGTATCCAGCCCTAATTCAACATCAATAAAGTCTAGTACGTTTACGGTGACGGTGTCTGTATTGATACAGCCATTATCATTCACTGTTACCACATACCGTGTTGTATCAACAGGGTACACAAATGGGTTTGGTGTATTATTACCCAGCATTCGCGTAATACTCGCTGTTCTGTCTGGCACCCATACAACAGAACCGTTACCTACTGTGGCATTAAGACGTAAGGTATCAATACTGCAGATTAATGTATCTCTGAATGCGAGGTTAATAACGGGTTTGTCTACAATATTGACTGTTTTTACAATCGTGTCAATACAACCTTTGCTATTACTGGTTATCAACCTTACCTGTACACTTTGTGGTGTATTATATTTCCATGCAGTATCTTTTCTTGTTGAGGTATCGGCAGTGCTGGTTAAATCACCTAGATCCCAGCGCCAGCTATTCACAACGCCGTATGCTGTTGTGGTAGCATCGATGAAATTGTAGGTGTTGAGATAACAGGTTCCCTGAACATTGAAATTGGGAACAAAACCAGGGTACACTCTAACAGGTGCTGTAGCTGAATCTATACAACCACCTGTACTTGTTACAGTAAGTTTAAGTGTATATGTGCCTGTGTCAGCATAAGTATGCGTAGGTGTTGGATTAGTTGAAATTGGTATTTGAGCTTTCTTATCACCAAAGTCCCAGAGATAGCTATTTATGCCAGGACTAGTTGATTCATTTTCAAAGGACATAGTGAAGCCGTCACAGGTAATATATGATGGTTTAAGGCTTGCTCCAACTAAGGAACAATCAGAAACACGTAAAGCAAAATCTTTTCTGTGGGAGGAAATGAGAACACCATTTCTCCACTCATTGATACAAACCGTTACTACATAATAACCACTTGCAGGGGCCGTTCCTGCAATGATGCCTGTTACTGCATTGATTGATACATTAGGGCCTAAGGGCTGTGCACCACTATAGCCATTCGGATAACCAACATTTCCAGTCGGGTAAATATAGTTTAAATCAGCAGAGTTAACTGTACCACCCCTGTTTAGTGCATCACAGAAACTATAAGAAAGTGAATCATTGTTTGGATCTGTAGCGCCAAAATCAAGAGTGAAAGGTGTATTCTGACAAACAAGAGTGGTATCCTTTAATGCAAAAACGGGGCTAGAATTGGTTCCGGTCGCTAAACTATTAGTGCCAGGTATTGTGCATGTGAAAGTGGCACCTTCACCAGAACTATTATTGCCCAAATTAACGGGAATAACATTGACAACACTCGTGCTTCTGCAACAGGTTTGATACATCGCTACATAACCAATTGCATTATTAGAGAGTTCTTGTGTAAAACTGTAGTTGCCAATCTGATAACAAACATCAACTGTACCGATTAAGCATGGGTTTTTACCATTCTTACTCAAAGAAGTAGGATCAAACCCTTGTCCGGTTACACGTGGGGCTACAACAGTTGCAACTGGCGTAGCACTTGAACCGGTATTCGGATATATCATTATTGTTACACTTGCCGGAAGTTGGGCAACTCCAGGTCCTCCGGGAACTACCACCGGGTTACACTCTCTGAAAAGACGAAGTGTTATCTCGTAGCGTGATGAATTAGCGGCATTACCGGGACCGAGGTATTTGTAGTACATTTCTCCACCTGCAATATGACCTGCGAATGCAGAACATATGATCAAAGAAAGAATAATCGATAAAAGCGTCTTTTTCATGCGTCCAGGTCCTAAAATCCAGCATTTAATATTGTCAATTCTGTGAAAATACGACCAAGTCACATGAAAAATCAACAATATCTATTTTAAACGGGTTACAACACAAAGTTTAGATACAAATTTGGATCAGTTTGCTGCATTTGCGGTATAAAAAGTGAAGTATAATCCTTTGATAGAGAGTTTTTTGAATTTCAACCACTATCAAAGGATTATTATGATGCTATTGCACTATCAGTTTTTCTGTTAAAATGCCAGTTTTTGATAAAATTTTAAGATAATATAAACCTGGCTGTAAGGAGGATATGTCTAATGTTGTTGTTGTCCCTTTATGATTGTATGATTTTCTTAGGATTCCTTCAACATTATACAATTGAATTTGTATAAATGGTGTTTTTGTATTTACTGTGACATTTTTTTTTGTTGGGTTTGGATATAAAAGGACGGTTGAATTTCTTATGATTGAATTTTCAGAAATTGGTATAATGGATGACTCATAGATTTTTTTGACCCCATTAATACGAACAATCGTTGGTTGTGGGTTTCCTGTTATGGTAATGTCATACTTATAAGATCGTATGCATCCGAATTCATGCAGGTTTACAGTAAATCTATATGTTGAAGGATACGGGACTCCACTTTGTATGTTCGTGTAAAATTTTCTATAACCATTATTGTCAATTATATTCGATAGATTACCCGGATACCCTATTGAATGAGTAATTGAAAAATTAGGATCCCACCAATAGCTAGGAGTTAGGTTAACTATAAAATCGTAAGAAGTTGTAGAGTATCCACTTTGGCTTACATGAACGCCGCTTGTTGCTTTCGCTATAACAGTTACAGGGTCAGACGTTTCACAGCTATTCGCGACTGTATAAACTAAGTTCCTTGGTTGGAATGTAACAGGATCCCATCCTAAATTTTGTTCTGTTAAATTTTGCTGTGTTGCACCAAAAATTGCAGTTCCGTTCTTATACCATTGATAACTACTTGAAGGGCTAGAAGTTAAAGTTAAAGGGCGTATTTCATCATAAATGTAACACCATTCAATTGGGCCAGATGGACTAATTACCGGTTTTTGCTCAACAGTTACAGTTACTGTGTTAGAAGTCATTGTACACTCCCCAGCAGTAAATGACAAGTTATCTATTGCTAAATCATTGCCGACTCCATTACCAGCTACATTTGGATTAGCGTATATAATAATTTCAGCGCTGTAGTCATTTTCTCCTGATTGCCATATTTCATTCATAGTTGTCCACATGCAGTTGCTATACGGTAAAGCACTATTATAAATCATTGTGCCATTAATGGTTACTACAATATTTGGGTCGTTGTTACCGCCGGTGTTAGAAAAGTTAATAAACTGCCCCGCAAAATTATAGGTTGTATTTGGTAACACGCTCACGGTTTGATACCACACTCGAACAGAACTGCTCGTTGCACCATCTATAACTAGCATATTATTTCCGCTACTTGGAAATACATTACACCACCATGGATAGATATTTATAGGGTTATTTGCTATTTCATATCTCTGATAATTATTATTAGTTATGTCATATGTATAATCTGTCCCAAAACCTGAATTACCATTCTCAAAATCTCCATTGTCAAGTAGATTGTTTTTTGGAGTCACCGTAAGCGTATATGTTGTTGTTTGAGATGGTGATGCGGTTGGTTGAGCAATCGTTGATGAACTCAATCCTGTAGAAGGTGTCCAAGAATAATTAAAATGAACGCTACTTGAATTTGCACCAATTAAAGTGGACCCAGCCGGGCAAATATTTTTGTTTTCTCCTGCATTAGCAGTAATGCAAGTAATATTGCCTCCGCCACGTTGAGCATATGTTTGAGTCCCCAACACGTAAATAAAAAATTGGCTAACAGCCAACAAAAGCAATCTCGTTTTCATAATAAAAGATTGGGTGAATAAATTTTTTTCTTTGTGGGGGGGATATGAAAATACTATTAATATATAATATTTTGCATGTGAAAAACACCCTTTTTTTGTGGTGTTTTAACGGGGAGATTTAAGTTTTAACAAACGTAAATGTTATCGGATCAATACCACCGTTCCTTTCCTGAATACCGTTTTACCCGCAAAATCTGTCCCCTGTACCATATAAACATAGGTGCCGGAAGCCTGTTTCAGACCACTATAAGAACCATCCCAGCCCTTACCCTGTTCGCTGGTAGAATAGAGGAGCTGCCCCCAGCGGTTATATATCCTGAAATACTGGAGTTGGGTAATACCGATGGTAATGGGTCTGAAAATATCGTTTGTGCCATCAGCATTGGGTGTGAATGCACTGGGTACCAGAATATCCGGTTTTCCTTTATACACCCTCACTTTTATATCATCCTCACCATAACATCCACCCTGATCACTTACCCTGAGCCGGTAAATAATTGAATCCACATCATCACCTAAAAGAACAACCGGGTCGAGAATAGTGGTACTACTTAATCCCAAGCCGGGCGACCATGAATATTGATTACCTGATGAAATGATGGCCTGCAATTGTAAAGGCTGATCAGGAACAATGGTTGTATCTCTTCCAGCATTTACCTGAATGATGGGTATTACATTGATGCGAATAGAGTCGGTAACCGTTTTCGGACAACCAGAAAGAGTATCTCTTACCGATAATGTGTACACTGTAGTTTGCGATGGGCCTGCCAATGGATTAAGTGATGCTGTATTGAATAAAGAGTTTGTTGGAGACCAACGGTATTCTGTTCCTGTAAAACTGCTATTCAACTGTATGCGGGTGCCATAACAAATAACGGTATCGCGCGTAAGAATATCTACTCTGGGATAAGGTGCCACACGAACGGTTATCTGATCTGTTGCCTGGCATCTTCCAAGATTACCGGTTACTGTATAGGTTGTGTTGGTTAATGGTTTTGCAAGTGGATTTCGGGTTGTTGGATCATTTAGTGAAGCGGCTGGTGTCCAGGCAAAAGAGCTGGCTATGGTATTAGGTCTTAATGTAATCACATCGGTCTNNTTTAGTTGTATCAGGGCCTAATTGTACAGTAATGAAATCAACCACATTTACCGTAACCGTATCTGTATTTGCACAGCCGTTTTCTGTCATGGTTACAATATATTTTGTTGTGTCTTTAGGAAACACGGTTGGTCGGTTGGTATTGGCCGCAAGTATATTGGTATTGGGTAACCAGCTATATATTCCGGCACCACTTACAGGAATCAATAAACTATCAACACTGCAAATAACGGTGTCTTTAAACGGCAAATTAATCAAAGGCTTATCCCTGATGGTAATGGCTTTCCGGGCACTGTCATTACATCCTTTACTGCTTTCCGAAACCAGGGTAACAAACACACTCATTCCTTTTGCATATTTATAGGATGGGTTCTTGAGTGAGGATGTATCAGCCAAAGAAGTATCTACACCAAAATTCCATCTCCACTTATTTACCACACCATATACGGTAGTGGTGGCATCTGTAAAGAGATAAGGGTTTTGAAAGCAGTTGCCCGTACTGTTGAAATCTGTTTTAAACCCCGGATATACCAATACCTCTGTGCTGTCTGTTCCAATACAACCTTCGGGTCCCGTTACAGTTAAACGGGCCATATATTTTCCTGTATCTGTATAAACAAATGTTGGTGTGGGTTGTGTAGAGAAATTATTGGGTGATGTGGGAACACCGAAATCCCATGCATAAGAAGTAATAGCAGAAGAAGTAGAGCCATTTTGAAAGAGTACAGTGTTGTTATCACATTTGATAATCTTATCTGGTAAATCTGCTTCAATCAGATCGCAGTCATCTACTTTCAGGATAAAATCTTTGCGGTGTTCTGCAATGGCAATACCATTTCGCCATTCGGTAATACATACACTCACTACATACTGACCACCCGGAGGAGCTGTGCCTGAAATAATTCCTGTAACCGGATCAATACTTACTTTGTCGCCCAAAGGCTGGCTGCCATTGAAGGGGGCAGCATAGGAGAGTGGCTCTAATGAAAGTGTTCTGGGTACTGCTGTATTATTGCTGCCACTGGCTGCGGTAAAACCTTCACAAAAAGAATAAGTGAGCTCATCTTTATCTGCATCGGTGGCACCAAAGTCGAGAACGAATCTTTTATTGGTGCAAACCAATGCCGTATCACGAACGCGGAACTGAGGACTACTATTATGTTGCCCTTCAGGTAATGAAGCTGTTCCCGGAATGCGTGTGATATAATTACTTCCAACACTGAGGGGTGTGGCAAGATTGGAAATACGATCAATTCTGCAACACCCAAGTCGGGATAGTATATAACCATTCTGGTTATTGGCAAGCGAAATAACACTGGTATAAATGGCTACTTCATAACACACTTCGGGGTTTCCAACCAAACATTGAAATAATTCTGTCTTTAAACGTAACCTGCTAACACTGCCTTGCATGGGCAACGATAATTCACTTACAAGTACACTATTGTCATAAATGCCCACATTTACTCTTTCGTTTTCCAGTAAGGGACCCGGAGAAGAACATTCACGAAACAAACGAAGTGTAATCCGGTAATTACTTGTATTGGGAGAGGAACCAGAGCCAAGGTATTCATAATATAATTCACCTCCAGCTACGTGACGGGCCATAGTGGGTACTGTGCTCAGTAGCAAAAACATTATGAAGAAAAATTTCTTCATAAAGAAAGGGGGTACTATTGATGAATGAATGAAATAAGTAATTCATTAAGCCGCTCTGTTGATTCCCACATGCCCATATGCCCAACGCCGTCCAGTATATGAATATACGATATTAATGGAAGATGCGTTTGCTGTAATACATCATTCAACGGAGCAGCTACATCTTCAGTACCCAAAACGAATAAAACAGGCAAAGGGTTGCCTTTTAATACATGTGTTCTATCGGGCCGGTTCATCATGGCATAATAGTAAGCCTGTAACGATGGAGTAGAAAAACCGGCAGCCTGTTCAATGAGTTGTTCAATAGCTTCAGGATTTGTTTTTTTAAAAGCTTCACCAAAAAGATTGGGGAAGGTTGTTTTGAGAAATGAATATCCGCCATATTGCTTCATGAGTTCAATACCACGCAGACGATTTTTTTTCTTTTCATCGCTATCTGCAAATGCAGTGGAGTGAATTAACCCAAAACCTTTTAGCATTGAAGGAAACCGTTCAGCAAATGCGAGTGAAATATATCCACCCATACTATGACCGAGCAAATAGCAGGATTGAATATTTTCCTGTAGAAGTAGATGTTGAATTGAATCTGCGAGGCTGTCGATAGAGGGCGTGAGACCTGAATGGTCAATCGTGAATGGTGAATGGGGATTCTGCCCTTTATTCAGCATAGACCATTCACCATTTACAGCATTCCAATGTGAACTTCCTGTTCCTGGTAAATCCGGTACAATTAATCGACAATGATCCTGCAATACTTCAACCTGTCTGTTCCAGATACTGCTGTCTTCTCCAAAACCATGTAACAACACTACGGGTATACCTTCACCATATATGGTATAGTGTAAGCTGCCTTCTGACCAGTTACATTGTTTTTGAATCATTGCTTATTTTTTGTGAAACGGTCCTTTATTTTCCAAGCCAGTAACAAGATACTGATGAGTGAAGCCAGTTTATATAAATAGTCACCCCATCTTACATAAAAAGTTTCGCCGCTGATTATCGGTACAGGATACTTAATGGTACTCATTTTATTCCATGGCTGACTTGAACGAATAGTGCCAACAGGGTCTATGACTGCAGATATACCTGTGTTTGCACTTCTGGCTACCCACTTTCTTGTTTCAATAGCTCTTAGTCTTGCATATTGAAGATGCTGTTTGTGACCGGGGGTATTGCCCCACCATCCATCATTGGTCATGATGGTGAGAATATTTGCACCCTTTTTTACGTATTCACCTACATATTCACCATATACACTTTCATAACAAATAATGGGTGCTGCTATATAATTGTTACCTGTTACAGCAAATGTGGCTGCAGACTCAGACCGGCCATAACCACCCGTAGTTCCACCAAACTGTTCAAATACGGGTGCAAGAAAATTGAGAAAAGTAGGTAATGATTCTACACCGGGTACCAGTTTGCTTTTATTGTAAAAAGAGAGCACCTGCCCATTCTGAATATGCACTGCTGCGTTAAATGCATCGTAGTAAGTGCCATCACCTGCTGCTCTGGCAGTAGCAGTTGCTTTTTCAGCACCATAGTTTTTGAATGTTTCAATTCCTGAAACCAGACTTATAGATGGATATTGTCTGCTGAATTCAAACACCGGCTGGTAATAGAGATTATTTGTGATATTACTCTGCCAGTCTGCAATACTCATAGCTGTTTCGGGCCAGATAACCATTTTTGTATTACTGTCAATCGCTTCTTTGGATAAGTTGAGTAGTAACTGAATCTGTTCAGCACCCGTTCCTGCATTAAACTTGCCGTAGGGGTCAATATTAGGTTGAACGATTACGATGTTATCATTCACCGCTTCTTCCTTTGNNGCAAGGGCAAAGACAGCAGCAGTAATAGGTACGCAATTATTTTTTTACTGATAGATTTTTGTTGATACGATAACCAGATTTCATACAATAAAACATTGATCAGCATTACCCATAAAGTACCTCCCTGTACGCCGGTGTATTCATACCATTGTATGGTGTCAGGATAAGAGGCAAATACATTGCCTACTGTAAGCCATGGCCAGCTAAGTTGCCAGTTGTGGTGAATATATTCAAAACACATCCAGAAAGCAATCAGTGAAAAATAGCCGACTATTTTCCCTTTCTTTCTCAAATGAAAATAACCCCACCAGGGGAATGTCATTAACATACTGTTGAACATGATGGCTGCAATGGTACCTACATCAGTAGAGTTCCACATCCACCAGGTGGTACCGGTGTTCCAGATGAGTAAACACCAGAATGCAATACCAAAGAAACGGGAAGCGTTTTTTGCCTGATCAGTTGCCATCAATAAGGGTACCCATGCAATAAAAATAAAAGGCATGAGTGATGACACCGGCCAGGCGGCAAATAATAATAGCCCGCTTAATGTGCTCAATAAGAATGCTGATTTTTTCAAACCCCAATATTTTGGAACCTAAGTTCGGAATAAAAAAAGAAAGAGCGTCTCTTAAATGGGACGCTCTTATTTAAGGTTTTATTATTGATTACTTACGGCTATAATTCGGTGCCTCTTTTGTAATATCAATATCATGCGCATGGCTTTCTTTCATACCAGCGTTGGTAATTTTTACAAAAGTAGCCTGCTGTAATGCTTTGATGTTTTTTGCACCACAATAACCCATGCCTGCTCTCAGTCCACCTACATACTGATAAACGATTTCGCTGAGGCTGCCTTTATAAGCTACACGACCTTCAATTCCTTCGGGAACAAATTTTTTGATATCGTCTTCTACATCCTGGAAATAACGGTCACCACTGCCCTGGCTCATGGCACCCAGGCTTCCCATACCCCGGTATTCTTTGAATTTTCTTCCTTCATAGATGATGGTATCTCCAGGACTTTCCTGCACACCGGCAAACACACTTCCCATCATTACCATATTAGCACCTGCGGCAAGGGCTTTTACCATATCGCCGGTATAGCGGATACCGCCATCGGCAATAATGGGAATACCTTTTGCCCTTAGGGCCTGGCTGGCTTCCATAATAGCTGTTAATTGAGGAACGCCTGCACCGGCAACAATACGGGTGGTACAAATAGATCCCGGACCAATACCCACTTTCACACAATCGGCACCAGCTTCTGCTAAGGCTTTGGCTCCTTCTGCTGTTCCAACATTGCCAGCAATGATCTGGAGGTTTTTGAAATTTTTTCTCAGTGCTTTCAATGCTTCCATCACACCTTTACTATGTCCGTGTGCACTGTCGAGTGTTACCACATCCACACCTACATGTTGTAAGGCAGCAGCACGATCCATGAGGTCCCGTGTAATACCTAAAGCGGCACCTACGAGTAAACGTCCGAGGTTATCTTTTACGGCATTGGGGAAATTACTGAGCTGCATGATATCGCGGTAGGTAATTAACCCAATCAGTTTACCCTGTTTATTTACAACGGGTAGTTTTTCGATTTTATAGGAACGTAATATTTTTTCTGCTTTTTTCAGATCGGTTCCTTCAGGAGCAATGATGAGGTTTTCTTTCGTCATCACTTCCTTCACCTTTCTTTTTTTATCGGTTTCAAAACGCAGGTCGCGATTGGTAAGAATACCTACCAGTTTTTGTCCGGCATCTACAATAGGAATACCGCCGATTTTATTTTCTTTCATCAGCTTTAAAGCATCACCGATAGTGGCATCAACCAATAGTGTTACAGGGTCGATGATCATACCACTTTCACTTCGTTTTACCTTACGTACCTGCTCTGCCTGTTTTTCGATACTCATGTTTTTGTGCAGGATACCAAGTCCGCCTTCACGCGCCAATGCAATAGCCAAGCCAGCTTCAGTTACGGTGTCCATAGCCGCAGATAGGATAGGCACATTCAGTGTAATTGCTTTTGTTAACTGGGAACGGATATCGACTTCACGGGGAAGGATTTCGCTGTAAGCGGGCATCAGCAGTACATCATCGAAGGTGAGGCCTTCGCCAAAGAGTCTTGAAGCCGCAGCGGTGTTACGGGGAGAAGATTTTCTTGTTGCCATGTGCAAAGATAGCGCAAGGGATATATTGAGTCCAAAAAATGATTTTTGGGGTAATCAATAGTCGATGACCCATAGTCCATGGGTAATAGAAATAATATTACTATGGGCCATCAATTAACCTTGTAATACTTACCCGGAAGCTGGATAATGATATTCTGTAGTTCAAGATTTAATATGGCAGCAGCCAATACTGAGCTGCTGAGTTTGCTTTGCAGGTAAATATCATCAATATGCATTTGTGTCTGTTGCTGCAATAAAGAAAGAATGATTTGTTCTTCGGGGGATAGATCATAAAATAATTTTTTTTCCACTGTTTTTTTCTTCCTGGTCTCCATCCATCCCATGGTTTCGAGAAAACCGGATGTATGTATGAATGGGGTGGCTTTATTCTCTGCGATCAATTGCAGGCAACCACTGCTTTTGGTATCATTGATGCGGCCAGGTAAGGCAAATACATCGCGGTTATACTGGAAGGCAAGATCGGCCGTAATCATACTACCACCCTTCACGGCTGTTTCAATAATAATGGTGGCATCAGACATGCCGGCTACAATTCTGTTTCTTTTGGGGAAATGATGACGGTCGGGTAATTCATTAAAGAGGAATTCTGTAAGTAAACCTCCCCGGTGCATCATTTCATTTGCGAGTGACTGATGAAGACCGGGATAGATGGTTTTAAAACCATGTGCCAATACCCCAACTGTATTCATCTGTTGCTGTAATGCCGTTTTGTGTGCAATGGCATCAATACCATAAGCCAGCCCGCTGATTACAGTAACCTGATAGGGCTGCAGTTCTCTTATTATTTGCTCTGTTGCCCATCGGCCATAATCGGTATGATGCCTCGTACCAATAATGCTGACTATTTTATTGTGATTAAGGCCTGCATTTCCTTTGTAAAACAATACCAGTGGGGCATCAGCACAGTTGCGTAATTTTTTAGGGTAATGTTCATCGGTGATAAAAAGGAGCTGTATATTTTTTTCTACTATTAAGGATAATTCCCTTTCAGCCTCACTATGATTTTTGAATTGTTTGATCTGATTGGCCCTGTATTCCCCGATACCATCTATCGCTGCCAGCTCTTTGGGTTTTGCCCTGAATATGGCTGTGGCAGAACCAAAATGCTCGATCAGGTATTTGGTAAGTATACTCCCAAGATCTGGAATTCTTGTGAGCGACAACCGGTAAATATGTTCCTGTGTATACATGCCGTCAATGTCTGAAAAATGTGCGTTCAGAAATCAGGTATTTATACGTAGACTTTTACCCTAAAATCATATTTTTATATTTCTTAATACAGATTCGATGCGCATAATATTGATGCTAATTTTTGTTTTCGGTGGCGGTATTCTTTATGCGCAAGGGTATAAGACACCATTTTCTGTGCGTTATTTATCTGGCTATATCGAACCCCAAGACTCCCTGCATATTTCACGGTTTATAAAAAAGCATCCGTTTCATCCAATGCCCAATTATGAACTGGTAGTTGCAGATACAGTGGCATATATTCATCTTTATATAAAAGAACGTGAACGAAACGAAAATCCCCTTGGCTCTTCTTTTCGTCCACTTAACCTGTATATTGATTTCAAATCGCAAAAAGAATTCAGACAGTCTGATCCATGGAACTCAGGCAGATATCAGGTAGAAGCATCTTACCAGACACAGCAATTTGATTTGTTGAAAGATTCAATACAGATATTAGGGTATACTTGTTATAAAGCGGTGCCTGTTAATCAAACAAATGGTTTTCATACATTTTTCTGGTACACACCTGCATTGCCTCACTCCTTATCTATGTACGGATTTACAGGTTTGCCGGGTTTAGTATTGGCCTATGAAAATTGGCACCCTAAGTTTAGACAGGTAACTATTGCAGAACGTATTGAGCCCGAAAAAAGAAAGCTCATTAAACCCAAAAAAGGAACACCAATTGGGGCACTTGAGTATGAGAAATTATTGATTGAAATCCGGAATAGGGTTTTTAATCGTCTATAGTTTTTATAAACCTGTAACCGTAAAACTGGTCCTCCTGTTTTTCGCTCTTCCGCTTTCGGTATTATTGTCGGCAATGGGTTGAGTGTCGCCATATCCTTTATACGATAAACGGTTACTTTCTATACCTTTTTCTGTAAGATAATCAACAATGGCTTTTGCACGATTGGCAGAAAGTGTGAGATTGTCTTTTGAATTACCTGTATTATCTGTATGCCCGCTGATTTCTACTTTCAGCGTAGGATTATCCTGTAATATCTGTATCAATTGCTGCAGTTCGGCTAAACCATTACCAGGTAAAGCATAGCTATTGGTAGCAAATAAAATATTATTGAAAACAAAACTGGCATTTAACTGAACAGGATTCAGTTGTATATCTTTCTGATACGTGCTGTCAGCTTCTTTGCGACTTAATGCATATACTTCACTGTAAAACAAATAACCTTTCCTGTTAACTGTAAACGTATAATCTTTTCCTGTAGGTAAAGTAACAAGATAATCTCCCAGTTCATCAGTTTGCACTTTCATGAGTACCAGATTGCTGTTATTGTCTGTTAGCTCAACAGTAGAAGGAATACCTTGTTTTGTTTTTGCATCCACTACTTTTCCTTTTACATATAAAGTACGGTTTGGTCTGATATTGGGTCGAAGCTGAAAACTATAGAGATCGAGGTTTCCACGACTATCGCTTCTGTCGCTCGCATAGTATGCAGTCAGGCCATCGGCCGATACAGCAAGACTACCTTCGTTTTCAATGGTATTGATGGGATATCCTAAATTTTCCGGAAGCCCCCATTCACCCTTATCGTTTTTGCGTAATACAAAAAGATCGGAATTGCCATAACCAGGTAATCCATCAGACGTATAAAACAAAGTCTGGTTATCTGCGTGAATAAATGGTGCCAACTCATCACCGGCGGAATTAATCTTTGGACCCATATTTATGGCTTGCCCCCAACGACCACTGGGTAAACGTACAGACATATACAAGTCTCTGCCACCATATCCCCCCGGGCGATTACTGCTGAAATATAGTAAGCGTTTATCCGGACTTAAAGCGGGAGAACTTTCCCAGAATTCTGTGTTCACTGAAGAGCCAAGGTTTTGTGGTTCACTCCATCCCTGTGGGGTGAGTTGTGAAAGATAGATATCGTATCCTCCTAAACCTGGTCCTGATAAATTACCTGCAAATAATAACCATTCGCCATCCTGCGAAACAGTGATGGCGCCTTTGAGCGGTTCGATATTGATATCACCATCAATCAATTCAGCTTTACCAAAACGTTTATTGGTAATGGTGCTTTGCATAAAATCTTCACGCTGGTCACCTGTTCTTCTTGTAAATACAAGCAAGCTATCTGTAACCGTAACGGAGGGATAATATTCTGAACGCGGTCCGTTAACACTGTCGCCCAGGTTAACCGGAGCAAACTGGTAATCGGTTACCGGATGTTGTTGTGCATACTGAATGGCAAACTGGTAAGTACTTTTACGGTATTGGGCACTTTTGATACCTCTTTCACTTAGGTTCGGGATAGATAAAAAAGCACTCACCGCAACTAAAGCATCTTCAAACCTGCCGAGTCCGGCGAGGTTAATAGAATAGGGCAGATGGTATACTTTGAAATAAACAGGATCTTTTGATTTTGCTTTTTCATACAGGCTCACAGATCGTTGATACTGCTTCAATTCACCCAATGCGCCTGCGAGTGAAAGATAGGCATCAACAAAGTTGGAATCGATATTAATACAGTCAAGCAATACAGGTACAGCAGCACGTGTATCACCATCTTTTAATAAGCTGATGGCATCTTCGTAACGTGCAAGTGCCTGTGGTTTTACCTTGTCAGGATCATATCCCTGTGCAGCACTGCTATATGCAAAGAATAGGGTCAACAGACCAATAATTGTCTTATGGTTTTTCACGTTTGAAAGTTCGGAAAAAACAATAGAGCAGCTTGTTAAAATTCTTTTGCTATGGAACGTTGATGTATTTGTGGACCTGCAGACTGAGCTCCCATTGCGGATGAGCTTTGATATAATCAATGATGAGTGGCGTTACAACGGATGCTTTGTCCCATTCAGGTTGTAAATAAAGTTTGCAGGCTGGACTAACCTGGGCAGCATAGGTTTCGGCCCATTCAAAATCGTGTTTGTTAAAAATTACCACTTTCAATTCATTGGCTAAGGGTACGATTTCCGGTAATGGTGCCTTGAATTTTTTTGGTGATAAACAGATCCAATCCCAATGCCCGCTTAAAGCTGATGAACCCGATGTTTCAATATTGGTTTCAAAGCCTTGTTGATGTAAAGCAGTTGTTAGTTCATCAAGTGGGTGCATGAGGGGTTCCCCTCCGGTTATAACAGCCAATCTTCCGGGAAAGGCGGATGCTGAAGCAACTATTTCATCGATACTTAAAAGCGGGTGTTTGGAAGCATCCCAGCTTTCTTTTACATC
>DPWF01000399.1 GCA_003526435.1 Chitinophagaceae bacterium
ATTTCCTTTCAGTGGGTAGTTTCTTAATTATAGATTCCTGATTATGTGACAATACATGAAACTGCTTAAAATCTCCCAGGTATTCAAAAACAAATTGCTCTTCTATATAATATCGCTGGTGATGTCCATCGGATTTTCCGTTGATTTTCACTTCTACCGGTTTATTTTTCTTCAACACACAAAGCTGATAAGACTCCGTTCGTTTTGGATACCAATTATATTTTGTTCCCTTGAAATGCAGCTCCAGTTCTTCATTTCGCTTTATATGCAGGAAGTCAATTCCAACAGATGTAGCTATCTGGGTATATAGATTGGATACCTCTTTCCATGCGAACAGTTTATCTTTTTCCTTTTCTGAAAAGTCGTCAAGAAGAAAGAGAAGTGAGTATCTGTTCATGTCTTCATAACCATCTACTTTTTCAGGCAGGTACAATTCGCCTTGCTGAACATAACCACTTGCCGATTTTTTTGCTGGCCATCTCAACCAGTCACGACCATTTTCAATTACCGGGTCTCCTTTTTCATACATGCTGGCATTCCTGTATACCTGCACTACTCCCAATGGCTTCTTTAACTGTACTTCAGCGGTTTTTTTCATCGCCTCAAGATAGGAGAAGAATCGCGAACAAAGAAGCATTCAAGTATCAATAGTCAATTCAAAATCACCTCAACAGTCTAAATCTTTATGAATAACAAACCATAATAATTTAGCACAGTAGATTCGCCTCATCCAAACCCAACAGCGCTTTATAAAAGCGCGGTAAAGACAGAAACAGCTTATTAATACTCACAGGTATTTTTCAACAATTTGCGTAAACAGTTCTTTCTCTTTTTGATATGCTTTTAATAGTGCAATCTGGTTTTGTGCACGTACAAAATTGTGTTTTTCGTATCTGGCCTGGTAATATACATCTCCGTTGATATAATCACTTAAAAAACGGATAGCTTGCATATATATCATGAATTCACCTGCGTAAACAAAATGCTCCTTTTCTTCGCTGGTCAACTCCTCTCCCATTTCATTGAGATAACCTGCTGTAATGGCTTCAAAGAAAGCTGGTCTGACAAGGATTTGTCCATAATCTTTTTCATCTTCATTACAGGGCGAAAGATAGGTTCTGAACATGTCGCCCAAATCGCTTATAAAATAACCAGGCATTACAGTATCTAAATCAATTACACATAGCCCCTTATCGTGATCATTGAACAGTACATTACTTATTTTGGTATCATGATGTGTTACACGCAATTTAAAAGCGGGGTTCTTTCTTATTTGCTCATAAACTTCGGTGATATACGATCGCTCTTTTAATTCTCTAACCAGTTTCGTACTATCTGTCACACGCTTTTGATCGCCTGTTTCGAGTGAGGTTAAAAACTGATTGTACCGTAAAGTGAGGTCATGAAATGAAGGGATCGTAATTTTGAGTTTGGCAACATCTATACCTTTCAACTTTTTTGTAAATCTTCCAAACTGTGTTGCAGCTTCAAATGCCTGCTCAGGTGTTTCTACAATATCTTTTGAGTATGATCCCGGCACAAATGGAAAAGCCCTGTAAAAGTCTTCTCCATTTGTGTATAGCATTGACTTCCCACTAACAGTCTGCAGTGGCGAAACAAATAAATATTCCGGGTCATTCCGCTTAATATAACTGGCGATTAAGTCTATATTCTGCTCAATATCATCAGGTTTTTTAAAAACCCGGCTATTGATCTTTTGAACAATAAAAGCATTGCCATTTTCAGAAATTTTCCAGGTATTGTTTATCAATCCGTTACCAAAATTTTCTACGACCAATGACTTTTCTGCAATTCCATACTGGTTTAATACTGACTCTAGCATGCACTTTCTCCTGATTGGGTCTTTTAATATTCATCATTTAATGCAAAAACCGGTTTTCTGTACATCCATTGCCCACCTGTGAAATCAGGAAATTCGATTGTTTCATTTCCTTTTTCAATCGACATTTCACTTAATGGTGTAATCGCACTCCAGGCTGCCGCATCATATACGTCCATTGCTGTTGGCGCGTTTCGTTTAATAGATTCCACAAAAGAATGGATAACATAAAAGTCCATGCCACCATGTCCGGAACCCTGTGCTTCCTTACTCCATTTTGCCCACAATGGGTGATCGTATTTATCCAGCCATACTTTGGCTTCATCCCATTGGTGAGGTTTGGTAGATTTTCCTTCGATATAGATTCCTTTATTTAAATCCATCCATAATCCTTCTGTACCCTGTACGCGAAAACCCAGAGAATAAGGTCTTGGCAAATTGGTATCATGCTGCAACAAAATAGTTTCTCCGTTTGCACAGCCAATGGATGTGGTTACTACATCACCAAGCTTAAAACTAATTTTTGCATTCGGGTGATCTGGTCCGCACTTTTTTATGATATGCTGATGTAACCCTCTTGCTTTTGTAGAAAAAGAAGCGAGATTAACAAACCTGTTTCCGCGGTTAATATTGATACAATGTGCGATTGGTCCAATACCATGTGTTGGATACAAATCTCCATTTCTGTGTATGGAATGATGTGTTCTCCAACGTGCTTCGCTCCACGCTTTATCGCCTATTTCACAGCCACCACCGTAGGCTTTCGTACCGTCGTTGAACTTCACATCTCGTAAATCATGTTGATAGCCGCCCTGCAGATGAATCATTTCACCAAACAAACCCTGTCGCACCATATTCAGAACAGCCATTACATCTCTGCGATAGCATACATTTTCCAGCATCATTACATGTGCCTTGTATTTTTCAGCAGCTTTCACCACATCCCAATGATCCTGTAATGTGATACCAATCATTACCTCGCTGCCAATATATTTTATACCTGCTTCTATAGAACCAATGATCATTTCTTTATGCCATTCCCATGGGGTTGCGATGATAATACCATCTATACCAGCTTTTATTTCCAACATTTTTTTCCAGGCATAGATATCTCCGGTAAAAATTTGTGGCATTTTTTTCCCACTCTTTGTAATCATTTCTTTTGCTCTCGTGAGCATTCTGTCATCAATATCACAAATAGCCACCAATTCAACATCATTTCTTCTGAGCACAAGGTCAAGGTGATTTTGTCCCCGCAGACCAACGCCAATCATGGCAATTTTTATTTTTGTATCTGCTGCTGAAGCAAATAATTCACCCGCTGGTAATATCGCCAGTGTTGCAGCAGCAAGCCCTGTATTTTTTACAAATTCCTTTCTGTTCATTGTGTTTAATTTTTATTGTTAAGGCAAACTGGTAAAATCAATTATTGGAGATACACCTGTAGCTGTTCTGGTGAACATGGTACCCGGTGTTATGTTATTAGCAAAGAATCCACCGTTTTGTAAAAAAAATTTTCCATTCTCTACTCCACCGGCAAAATCCATTCGCTGTTTGTTACTGCCTGTTGCATCAACGGTAAATTTGAATGCTGTTACCTCATTCCATGTACCTGAAGCTGTTCTTACCCATTGATTCGACCAATGTGCTTTTCGGCCCAGGTATCCATTGTAATCATAAAAATTTTCCAGAAATCCATGAAAATTGGTGAGATGCTTACTGGTATTGGGTCTTGTAAATGTGGCCATCAATTTCCAACTGCCCGTTTCAGGTGCAAAAAACCAAGAAGTGTAAACAGTATTACCTGCACCATCAGGCTTACCATGTGTAAGAAATTTATAAGTAGTGCCAGCCTGCCAGTTAAAAATCATGTAACCCTGTCCCCCTGTACCTTCTCCACCAAATCTTCCTGCAGTTACCTCTGTACCTTTTCGTACCAGTGTTGTTTGTCCTGCTGAAGGGTCCCAAACAGAAAACAGCACCCTTCTTTCAGTGGCTGAGTTTACCTGAATACCAAAATAGCCTTCTCCAAACCCATTGGCCATAAAATAGGACCCAACCTTATCTTCACCCGCCGGAACAGTTAACTCGCTATAAAAATATTCCATGTCTCCCGATGGTATGGTATAGCTTAAATGACATGACGGCCCTCTTCTCGACCAGTAATAATTAGCAGCATCGTTTGCGTAACCAAGATTGGATGAAGTAGCACTACCGCCAATCATTATATCAGACACTTCGGCAAAAGAAGTTCCTGTTTTACTCATTCCCTGTAAATCAACTTTCACATACCCAGCGGTGCCAATGTTTACCGTTCCTGCAAAATATGTTTTTGAAGCAGCACCGCTAATAGTAACAGTAAAAGCTGTTCCGTTTACCAATACTTTTACCACACTACTTGCCGATGGATCTGTTTTCGCTTTGAGTGCCAGGTCTAACTGACCGGTTTGCCCGACTTTAAAATAAACACTTACCGTGGTGCTTGCAGCGGTCCAGTTTGCCAATCCACTTTCATTTATTTTTTCTGTAAAACCGCTGACTGATTGTGTAATATATGCATTGCCTCCCATTGGAATGGCAATATTGGTTACCGGTGTAACAACAGGCGGGATGGTTGCCGCCGGAGAAGTTATTTTATCTTTTTTACAAGCTGCAGTTAATGTAAACAGAAGCAACAGAACATTCGCTGAAATTGAAAACATATTATTCGTTAGCATCTATGATCTTTTAAATATTAAATTCAGGTAAGAAAAACCCCGGCCAAATGACCGGAGTTTTTTGCCTAGAAACCTGTCGAACCTATGAGAGAAACTTTATAAGCCATTAGCCAGGTTGGCTCACTTACTACCACTATTTTGTTGTGAACACATCAATTTCAGCCAGGAACGTGTGATTGGTTCCTGCTACCTGTGGTGTTAAT
>DPWF01000154.1:0-7147 GCA_003526435.1 Chitinophagaceae bacterium
GGCTGATAGCGGCATTCACAATTACCTTTTCTGTTTTTACACCTGCTTCATATCCTCTTTCCAGTAAGCTGTATAAACCATTCTGTACATCAAATGCATCGGTACCACCACGATCAGTTGATTTCACTACTACAATCCTGCCATTAAATATGCCCTGTTTGTTTGCCTTATCAATAAAATAATCAGGTAATCCTCTCAATAAAACACCTGTTCCAAACTGCAATACTTTTTCAGGCAGGTTCAATAAAGACTGGTCTGGCCATTCTGCTTTTCCAGACCTGAGTTGTTCCATATTTGCTGCACTCAGTTGCATTGCGCTAACACTTTAATTAATTAAATTTTTTTTCTTCCAGGCCGGATAATCTTTTACCAGTATTTTTTCGGGCCATGTTCCATACCAGGCATACCCTACTCTTCTTTCATGTTCTATTTCTGAAACCTTGTATTTCCTGATGCTGTCTCTGCCGGTAAAAAATGGTTTGTTATTGGGTATTTCATAAAAGCGGGCCCACAATACAGCATTCTCTTCAGGAACAATAACCCTGTCTTTCCCACCAGGCATACCCGGATCAATAATGTCCTTATACACATAACCTTTTATTTTCACCATTTCAAACCATTCTACAGCCGCTTGTATAGCCTGTTTTATTGGCTGTGTTGGATTGGGTATGCGCAAAAGAAATGAAACAATACCTGCAGACTCCATACCGCTGAGTGATACCAGTTCAAACTTCCTCGCCATTTCCGGTTGCAATGTTTTATGGTTGTACTGTGCGCACCAGGCTGTTAATTTTCCATTTACAATCAGTTGCGTTTTAAGGATACAGTTTATCCCTTTTGCAACTGCTTCTGTTGCCAGTGGAATGAAAGACGCATCAACCAGGTTGAAATTATTTTTCTGCTCAACAATATCCTGCATGATATTCAGCACATTCACAATGGCATTGTCGTTATAGGTAATCTGCGACCGATATGAACTTGAATCAGGATAATATTGGGGCCATCCGCCATTAGCATATTGTGCTTTCAGACAATATCGAATACCTTTTTCTGCCGCTCTCAGGTAACGCTGGTCCTTGGTTTGTTTATACGCATTCACCAGGAACCTGATTTCTTTGGTAGTAGCACTGTTGTCAATGGTAGCATCTATTCGTAACGAATCTGCCAGTGTACGTTTTGTTTCTGCCGCTGATAATTGTTTTGTATAGTCTACTTTAACCTCACCCACAGCTTTGGGCCATCCCCCTACAGCTCTCTGGTAAAGCAACATATTGTCTGCCTGAAATACTATATCGTTTATTGCTCTTGTATGCTGTACACCACTTGTTCCCTTGTCTCTTGTATCTTGCATACTACTTGTTCCCTTATCTCTTACCCCTTGTTTCTTCCACACAAATGGCTGTATCGCCAATGGGTTCCATTTACCTGCGAATGTCCATTCAGGTGTAATCGTTTCAACTTTCNNGATCCCTTAGCTTCCTGCAGGTTGTCTTTATGCCAGTTATAATCGCCCCCTTTTCTGTGTGAGTTGAAAAAATATACACGCTGCCCCCATACTATTTTGTTCTGCGGGTTACTCGGATTAAGGTACACAGGCGCATCAGCCATATTTGCTGCAAAACTGCAATTCAATAAATAGAATTGTGCATCACGATGATAGCGCCCCAGCTTAAAACCATCATCGCCCCTGAATGTGCAGTTTACCAATACTGTTTTTGAATCTTCATATTTCGATCCGTCGTGCCAGATCGCAGCCACATTACCGTGCGCCACAAACTCACAGTTCTCAGCCCATGCCCAGCCTCTCGGACAATAAAAATCTACACCACCCTCCATCAAACAGTCTTTGAAATAATACATGCCTTCTTCAACGTTCCATGGACTCACCGTATCGCCTCCATAAGCGCGGAGAATACAATTGCGTACAATCAATCTTGTTGTGGTAAAACTTCTCAGCGCCATCTGGTGGCTTGATCTTCTTACCTGTTTAGTGATGGTGCCTGTATCTGTTTTACAATCTACATAGGTATCGTTCACATGATCGAATCCATAACTATTGATGATGCTCAGGTTTTCGAGTACAATATCGTTGCCTTTGAGGTTAAGTGTTGCCACTCCCCAATCATCAGGGCTTTCGCAACGCCATACATCTCTCGATAAAGAGATACTGAGTATGGTTTTATTTTTATCCTCTCCTGCCAGTGTAATTTTATGCTTTGCTATAAATACTTTCTCCGGATAGGTTCCGTTTTTAATGTAAATCACTCTTTGTTCATGGGCTGTGTCGGGTAAGCTGTTTACGGCATCCTGGATACTGCTGAAATCGGCGCCGCCTTTTGCATCTACCACCAACAATACCTGTTGCGCCTGCAAACAACTGGTCAGCAGTATCAGCCATAAGAGCCCAATGAATTGTATTGCTATTTTCCTGGCGGGCATTTATTTTTTTGATGGGGCTGTTTGTAGTAACCAGGTGGCTAATTCCCTGGCTGCTGTATAATTATCAAAATCAGCAGGCAGTTTTCTTCCGTCTACATATTCATTGTACAACCATGGGTCACCTACTGCGAAAACTTTTCCTTTACCATAATCAGCTACAGCCATGATGATATGTTCCTCGTCTTTCAACAAAGCTTTTGCAGGCGCTTTTACACTAAGCGTGGCAATCTCTTTTATGAAAAGACGTTCTGCGGTTTTAAATACCGGGTTTCCTTTTGAAACTTTGATCAACCCTGTTTCATAGGCATTGTTCTTTACCGCATTGTGGTTGTCTTTATTGAACTGTATACCGAATACACCCGCCAACTGATTGAAATGATCCAGTTCTGTGTTTGCCGAATCATTGGCCATCAATACCAGCACGCCGCCCGCTTTTACCCACTCACTAATGGCTTTGGTATGTGCAGGCTCAATGAACTGCGGGTTTTCGGTTTCTTTTTTGGTATCGGGGTCTACTACAATGTAGACTGATGCTTTTTTCAGGTTGCCTGCTGTTGGTGCTTCCTTTAATGAAAGGGTGGCAGCACCCTGGTTCCTGAATAAGTTACCCCACAAAGCAAACCCACTGTTCATCCTGTCTTCCCAGGTATAATGAAAGGAAACCATGTTGCCTTGTTTGTTTTTTCTGGTTTCGTTGTTAAAAAACTGGTCAAGCATCACTGTTTTACCCGCACCCGGTTTGGCTTCTGTGAGTGTTTCCATTTCAGATGCCGCCAGTATAAACGCACCCAATCCTTTTGGATCGTTGGTGATAATAGGTTCGCTGATATAATAATCAAAACTGCCATCCCTGTATGGGTTTCCACCCAAACCAGCTACCTGACAAACACGGTTCAGGTTGGCAGTTCCATTGTCTACCGTAACAAATGTTTTCAATACACCGGCATATGCTTTCTTCACGGTCGTAATTTCTGATGCAGGCACATAACCAAGACGTATTGCTTTGGCCATTGCATATACAAACATGGATGAAGCTGAGGCTTCCAGGTAATTGCCTTTTGTATTTCCTTTATCTAATATCTGCCACCATACGCCCGACTGTGGGTCCTGTACTTTTTTAATGGCAGTGATATAACGTTTCAGGATATTCAACAGCTCGGCACGTTTTGCATGTGCAGAAGGAAATATTTCCAGCACATCTACCAGTGCCATTCCATACCAGCCCATGGCCCTTCCCCAGAAATGAGGCGACTGCCCTGTTGCTTTATTGGCCCAGCGTTGTTCTTTGCTTTCATCCCATGCATGATAGAGTAATCCTGTTTTAGCATCTCTTGCATGTTGTTCCATCCAGATAAACTGGTTAGCAATATCATCAAATGCTTCAGGTTCGTTGAAGCGGTTTGCATACTCGGCATAGAAAGGCTCACCCATATACAATCCATCTAACCACATTTGCCAGGGGTAAATTTTCTTGTGCCAGAATCCACCTTCTTTGGTGCGTGGATGATTTTTTAACTGTTCACGTAAGGTTGTTGCTGCTTTTCTGTATTTCTCATCTTCCAACACATCGTATAGCAACAAAAGATTTCTTCCCGGTGTAATATTATCTATGTTGTAATCAGTTTGTTTATACGTTCTGATGACGCCGTCTTTGTTTACAAAGAAGTCCATACTTTTTTTGATATAGTCAAAGTATTTCCCGTTACCCGAACGCAGCCATACTTTCTCTATGGCTTTCAATATCAGCCCCTGGTCATAAATCCACTTTGCTGGTTGCGGGGCCTTTAATGCCATACTATCGGGCCATAACTGCATCACGGTTTCTGTCATACGTTCAGACCATGGCTTTTGTGCTGTTACATCTGTTGTATGCAACAAAAACAGTACCGCTATCGTGTATATACATTTCTTCATCAGCTTATTTCAGTTCCAGTAATGCTGCATGGGCACCATAGCGGAACTCTGTTTTGTTTTTGAAAGATGAAATATCGGCACCCGTTACTTTTACTTTACCATTACGGTCGCCATTGATGCTCATGATCATGGTAGGATTGGGCGCATAACGCAGTTGATTAAAACTAATGTCTGCACTGTTCTGTATATGTACNNTAAGTGGTTGGGTATCTGCAGGCTGCAGGTACACGTTGTTAAAGCTGATACCCTGCGCTTCGGTACATTCAATACCCTTGTCTGTTTTCATGGTAAGGTTATTGAATACCACATTACTTACCCGCATTTCAGGAATACCCCTTACAAATACAGCTTTGGCTGCGCCATTACAAACAATATTATTGATGTAAAAATTTCTGAATACCGGCGTAGCTTCTGTTACCGGCAATATTTCTACTTTGGGCAATGCTCTTTCTTCTCCTGCCAATGGCACAGGATCTTTCGCCGCATAATACATATCAAATGAAATGGCTTCACCCGGTATATCTTTCATATTGATATTGGTGGCATAAATATTTTCTACCACACCACCACGTCCGCGCACTGTTTTAAAACGCAGACCTATATCGGTTCCGATAAAATTACAGTCAGACACAAAAAGGTTTCTGGCGCCACCACTCATCTCACTACCAATTACAAAACCACCGTGTGCATGATATACCGTTGTATTTTTTGCAATAACGTTTTCCGTAGANNGTAGGGATACCTCTTTTTCTTCCTTCCTCATCTCTGCCCGATTTAATACAGATACCATCATCACCCGTATCAAACTTGCATCCGTCTACCAGTACATTGGCACAGGCTTCGAGATCAAGGGCATCGGTGTTTTGTCCGTACCACGGGTTTTTCACTGATACATTTTTAATCGTGATGTGCTGGCTGGTAATGAGGTGCATGGTCCATGCAGGAGAATTTTCAAAAGTTACCCCTTCCAGTATTACATTTTTGCAATCGAGTATGCGCAGCATATTGGGGCGGAGAAAATCCCTGATCTCTTCAAAGTCTTTCAACTCAAGACCTGGTAATAGTTTACCGATATTATTGGTGAGCGATCCTTTCAATGCACCCTCAGATGAATACCAGGTAGTTTTATCTTCTGTTACCACACCACCACGTGCAATGTGTTTTTTCCATTCAGAATCAGTGAGCTTATTTCTTTTCAGCGGACGCCACACATCACCCGATCCATGAAAGATTCCATGACCGGTAATGGCAATATTCTCTAACCCTTCTGCTGTTATGGGCGACTGACAACGCGCTGCATATACACCTTCAAAAGATGATTTTACCAATGGATAAGCTTTTCTGTCGGGCGTAAACAAGATCAGTGCATTCTGTGCCGAATACAGTTCTACATTGCTTTTCAGCGTAATGGGTCCGGTGAGCCACAAACCTGCCGGTATCAATACGGTACCGCCGCCATTTGCATTACAGGCCTCAATGGCTTTATTGATGGCTACGGTATTGAGTGTAATACCGTCGTTCTTTGCACCATAATTCACAATCGAAAAAGTATCCTTTTTAAAATGAGGTGCATAAATTTTGGGCAACTCATACTCATACTTCTCCGGATGTGCCGATGGTTTCAGGTATTGTGCCCCAATGTTTTTTGCTTTCATCTCAGCACATACCAATGAAGCCACAGAAATGGCACCGTATTCAGAAAAATGGGTATCGTCTTTTTTTCCGTCGAACATCACACCATAATGACGTGGGTCGATCCATAAAAACATTTTCTTCGATCCTTCTACACCATGCTGCTCAATTAATTGCTGACTACTCTGGTGCAGATCAATCAACTGAACATTCATTTGCCTGGCAATTTCCCTCACCACACCCGGGTATTCACCATGCTGGTCTACAAACACGCCTTTGGAATCAAATTTTCTGCGCATCACAGGTGTTACCAAAATCGGGTTTGCTCCTTTCGACCGGGCATCGTTTACAAAACGAATCAGGCTGGTTCTGTAGGTGGTTTGAGGCGCGGCATAACGGTTGCTGTCGGTAATTTTTGAATCGTTATGTCCAAACTGTATGAATACATAATCTCCTGCACGCAGTTGTTTCATCACAGAATCCCACCTGCCTTCTTTTACAAAACTTTTGGTACTGCGGCCATTTACTGCATGGTTACGCACTTCTACCTCACTGGTTAATAACTGCGGAAACAATTGTCCCCAGCCGCGTTCCGGATTATTGGCCAAAGGTTTATCGGCCATGGTTGAATCACCAATCATAAAAAAGCGAACTTTTTTCTCCGGCAATTGAAAACCCAGCAAAGCGAGTAACAAAGTGAAATAAACAATGCGGTTCATACTTTTCATTTTCAACACTACAAATTAGTGCATATAAAAAAGCTATACAGGATAACCTGTATAGCCCGATATACCAATAAACAAAACAAGCGTTAGTATTTGCTGCCTGTCATCAATTCGGATATGACCAGTCTCAGACATGGTTTTATGTGTACAATAACGATATGTTCCGTTGATGAAACTCATGGCAAGCGTCTGATGGCATCAAAGGCATAAAAGTCTGTGATCAATCAGGCAACAAGTCTACTCAGATATTCAGTAGCAGGGAAGTTCTAAGCATAGTTTTTTTACGCAATCGTTCCCGGTAACGAAGGTCATTCTGAGGCTTATCCCTTAAATCGATAAAACCTATCAAAATCAACGAGTTATCGAATTATTGCGTACTTCCTCGCATGAGCATAAAAACAGTTCTTTTTCTATCACATTCACTGCATCGGATATGA
>DPWF01000154.1:7171-10485 GCA_003526435.1 Chitinophagaceae bacterium
AATGACCCGTTTATCACTGTTGAATAATCCTCAAATGGAAAAAACGTACTTTAGTCCTGCTGGTAGAATAAACCAAAAGAATCACAAAGGGAATAAACGACTCAACGTAAACTCCCTTTCTCCCCTTCTCTTTGTAAAAAGGTCAAGCAAATGTTTTGCTTAAAATTTACGAAACGATATGAACAGGGAGAAAGGAAGAACGGGAGTTAACGCACAGGTATAAATTGTCCAAGAAGTAGTAACACATGAAATACGAAGCCGTAACGATCAAAGACATTGCCAAAGAACTGGGACTTTCCACCTCAACGGTGTCAAGGGCATTGCGTGATAGTTATGAGATCAGTCCTGAGACCAAAAAGATAGTACTGGAATATGCGGAGAAAATCAATTACCGCCCCAACCCCATTGCACTCAGTCTGAAAGAAAAAAGAACCCGATCCATTGGTATTGTGGTAGCGGAAATTGCCAACAGTTTTTTCTCACAGATCATCAATGGTATTGAATCTATTGCATACGATAAAGGTTACAATGTAATCATTACCCAAAGTCATGAATCTTTTGAGCGTGAACTCATCAACGTTCAATACCTCGCTTCCCGATCAATTGACGGACTGTTGATTTCACTGGCTTCTGAAACCAGGGACCTCAGCCACCTGAAACACCTGCATGAAAGAGGTTATCCCATTGTTTTTTTCGACAGGATAGTAGACGAAATAGATACCCATAAAGTTATTGTTGACAATAAAAAAGGTGGCTACGATGCTACCAAACATTTAATTGAAAGTGGTTTTAAAAATATAGCAGCCTTAGCCAATGCAGAATATTTGTCCATCACCCGCGACCGCCTCGGTGGTTACCAGGCTGCACTGGAAGATCATAAGATGAAGTATGACCCTTCACTGGTGAAATTTTGTTTACACGGTGGACTGGTATACGATGAAGTGGAGAAAGCATTAGATAGTTTATTCAACCAGAAAAAGAAACCCGATGCCATTTTTGCAGCGGCTGATAAATTAACCACCAACTGTTTGCGCTATTTTAAAGCCAAAGGTATTCGTGTACCGGAAGACATTGCCGTAATCGGCTTCTCTAATATTGACTTAACCGAATTATTATCGCCATCCTTATCTGTGGTACGTCAGCCGGCATTTGAAATGGGGCAGGTAGCTACGGAATTGTTATTGAACCTGATTGAAAGTAAAAGACCGGTAAAAGACTTCGACACCAAAATGCTCCAACCCGATCTCTTCATCAGAGAGTCTACTTCCCGCCGCAAATAACTCCCCTTCTCCCTTTCTCCCTGTTTAAAAATTGTTTCGCAATAGTTAGGTAAGAATTGTTGATGTTTCTTTAACAGGGAGAAAGGGAGAAGGGTAGTTATTCGGTGATGCGCCACCAGTCGATGTTGAGGAAACCTGCATCGTTGGTGGATGTAGTTCTGGTGCAGAATAAACCCAGTTTAGCACCTACCCATTTACCAGGCATGGCTGTAAATGATACGCCTGCATCAATAAAGTTGATATTGTTGGTACTATAACTGAAATTACAAACAGCACCTTTCTCTACTTTCACACGCAGGTATAACCAGTCTTTTGAAATTACTGCAATCTGTTTTTCTGTTTCGGCTGTTCCCTTGTCTGCTGCTTTGGTTTCAACATACGTGAGTACGAGTGCTTCTGTATTTTGTTTGAGTACAAGCCCTGCATAACTCAGTCCCATGACTACCAATCCTGCCCTTTCGTTTTCAATTTTTGTATTGGGAGAAAACTTCAGTTTCACCGTCGCCGTAAAATTTTCTGCAGGAAATTTTTGCAATAGCAGATTCGGCAGCTCCCATAAATTTTTAGCAGCATCGGGTTGCTTATCTGAAAACAAACGAAGCGTTCCATTGGCAGGCTGCATAAAATGCCAGGTGGCTTTAGGGTTGGCCTGCCATTGCCATTGCAGTGCTAATGTGTTTTCATTAAACTCATCACTCTCTGCCGGTGTGTGAATAGCATATGTTTTACCTACATTCGGTTTTTTATATACTAATACAGGTTCTCCTTTACCATCTCCATCTTTATCTACACCAATTACCGGCCAATCGTTTTTCCATTGCATGGGTTGCAGGTGTACCACACGACCATAAGCATCTTTGTCCTGAAAATGAAGAAACCAGTCTTCTCCTGTGCTAGTATTTACCCATGCTCCCTGGTGCGGACCATTCACTGTTGTTGTTCCCTGATCCATCACCACTTTTCTTTCGTAGGGTCCATAAATATTGCTGGAACGTAATACCAATTGCCAGCCTGTTGATACACCACCGGCCGGTGCAAAAATGTAATAGTATCCGTTACGTTGGTAAAACTTAGGACCCTCAATGGTAGGATCTGTTTCATGACCATCATACAACAACTTACCTGCTCCGGTGGTTTTTGTTCCTTCACTATTCATGGGCTTTACAACAATAATGCTTTTGATGCCTGCCCTGCTGCCGGCATAAGCATGAACGAGATAGACTTTGCCATCTTTATCCCATAACGGACATGGATCAATCAACCCCTTTCCTGCTTCTACCAGTACCGGTGTTGACCATGGGCCTTTTATATCTTTTGCTTTGGTGAGATAAATACCAAAATCGGGATCAGGATAATAAATATAAAATTCCCCTTTATGGTAACGAATAGAAGGTGCCCATACGCCATTACCATGTTGCACGGTTGAAAAATGATCTATGGGAATTTGTTGAGGTAATGCATATGCAATAAGATTCCAGTTCACTAAATCTTTGGAGTGAAGAATGGGTAAACCCGGGGCGGCATTGAATGATGATGCCGTCATATAAAAATCATCTCCTACCCTGATGGCATCCGGATCGGAATAATCGGCGTGTAACACCGGGTTTTTATACGTACCATTTTTTTGATCAGCTACCCATGCTTTGGAAATGTATGGTTGCTGAGCCTGTATCTCAACAATCACAAAAAATAAAAAGACAAGAATGATATTACGTTTCATAATCTCTTCCTCCTAAACGCCTCCCCTTCTCCCCTTCTCCCTTTCTCCCTGTTAAAAAAGTTTCGGAAAAGCGAACTCCATAGTTCCGCAGTTCCTTTAACAGGGAGAAAGGGAGAAGGGGAGTTAGTTGGGTTTCCAGTCGCCGAAAATATTTTTTAGTGTGTATTTTTTCACCTCCTCATCACTCAGTTGTTTAATCCATGCGGGTCTTGAAGCGGGTTGTGCGCCGGGGCCGGTGTTTTTGTATTCTGCATAACGAACTGTGGCTTCGTTGGCGGGGTTGCGCCAGTTGTTCCATCCTTCGGCAATAATAT
>DPWF01000347.1:0-1478 GCA_003526435.1 Chitinophagaceae bacterium
CTCCACCAACAGCAAAGAACATTCCGCTGATTCCGTTGGGGGTTACCATCAGCGAGTCGTCTATAGAATAGGCTTTGGCAGAATGTTTACCTGTAAGTACAAAAGCATGTTTTACCAATGTATCAAAACGGCTTTTACCAATCGCTTTATAGCTGATATATATTCTTCCTTTGAATTCAGGAAATTCAACATTGATCCACCACGGATTTTCCGTTGTTTCACCAAAAAAAGTGCTGTCTTTTACAACCTGAGCATATGTAGGGTATTCAAATGAATAGGGATAACCCGGCTGGTCAAATACCGTGTATTCTTTTTTAGGAAAATCAATCTTGTAATATCCCTTGGGTTTGGGTGTAAAACTACTGTTACAGGATTGCAACACAACTATCAGAACTAAAAGACCATGGACCATGGACCATAAACTTCCGACAGGAGTCCTTTGGACATAATCATTCTGCTGTCTCTTCTCATATTTCAAAGCTAAGCCTAAGCAGCTTACCGGGGTTTAATAGAAACCTTAATTTTCTGTATCCTGTTTTTTTCTACTTCGAGTACTGTGAACTCAAAATCTCCGGTAATGACTACCTGTGCAGGTTTTGGAATATCCCCTGCTATTTCGAGTACAAGACCAGCCAATGAATCACTTTCGCCTTTTACTTCATCAAAGGTATCGCCAGGTATATCCATTACTTTACAAACGTCATGAATCATGGTGCGTCCTTCGAAGATGTAATTATTATCATCAAGTTTTTTGTACCCGCTGTCTTCTTCGTCAAACTCGTCTTTTATTTCCCCTATTACTTCTTCGAGAATATCCTCAAGCGTTACAATACCACTGGTTCCACCAAATTCATCTACTACAACGGCAAAATGAATCCGTTTTTGCTGAAATTCCCGTAAAAGATCTTCTATCGGTTTTTGTTCATGAACAAAATATGGTGTACGCAGTAAACTATGCCAGTTGAATGCATCATTTTCGTTGATGTATGGCAGGAGATCCTTTGTATGAATCATTCCCACTACTTCATCGAGGTCTTCTTTATACACCGGAAACCGGCTATAATTCAACTCTCTGATGGTTGAAATCAATTCATTAAATGAAGTGTCATGTTCAATGCCACTCACATCCATCCTTGTTTTCATGATCTGCTTTACCGAGATGTTACGAAACTTAACAATGCCTTTTAAAATATTTTTTTCACTCTCAGAAGCTGTTTCATTGGTCGTTAAATCAATTGCGTGGTCTAGTTCTTCAAGACTATATGAGCCCCCTGATTTATTCGCCAGTTTTTTTTCTATGATATCTGAATATTTCACCAGCCATTTACTCATGCCGGCAAACGTGTAAGACACCGCCTGAACAACAGCACCAAAATCTTTTGCAAAACGAATATTATTCTGTGTAGCAAGTACTTTTGGCATCACTTCTCCAAATAATACCAACAGAAAACTCACTGCCAGTACCTTGATCAAAAATT
>DPWF01000347.1:1503-11929 GCA_003526435.1 Chitinophagaceae bacterium
CTGTTCAAAATTGAACATGTTATCGATCAGCAGGTTGGATATGATGATGATAGAGATATTGATAAAGCTATTGGCAATAAGCAATGATGCCAGTAATGTTTTGGGTTCTTCAAGCAGATCAACAATTCTTTTATAAACAGGCTGTTGCTTTGATTTCAGTAGGTTGATATCTTTATAAGTAAGCGAAAAGAAAGCAACTTCTGAACCCGATAGAACAAAAGAAAGAAAAAGTAATAGCAGTAAAACCATCACCAGCACCGTTGTGCCTTCAGGATGAAGTGCTGACAAAAAATGAGTATGCAGTAAATTCAAGAATGCCGGATGGTGATCCAAAGCGGGTGGTTTAAGTTTACAATCAGCAGCCGGAGCTGCTATTTATTTCATCGCAAAAATATCAATTCCATCGAATCAAAATGGAAGTGATTCGCCGGGATCAGCAAGTGGGGGTGCATCATCACCTGTATAACCTTCCAGGCCCTCTGTTCCGCCATTGGGTACATGACCATCGCCACGCTTATCAAGCATAATCAGGTTATCACCCACTACTTCGGTTGCAAATTTTTTATTGCCTTCTTTATCTTCCCAGCTTCGGGTCCGTAAACGACCCTCCACATAAATAAGGCTCCCCTTGTGCAGGTATTTCTGTGCCAGTTCAGCCAAACCTCTCCACAGCACCACAGTATGCCATTCTGTTTGAGAAACTAATTTCCCGGATCTGTCTTTATAGGTTTCTGTAGTAGCCAGCGGGAATTTAGCTACGGCAATATTGCCTTCCAGGTGTTGGACATCAGGGTCTTTTCCGAGATTACCGATCAGCATTACTCTGTTTACACCTCTCATACGGTTGATTTTTTGTTCGTCGCAGGTTAATCACTCTTAAAAATAACTTTTTTTAAGCAACAAAAGAACAGCACTCAAAAATTTAAGATTTAACCTTACCAGACTGGTATTGGGTAATGAGACGTGGGAAAGCCAATCCAGATAGTCCTTTCGGGGTTTGCCATTCGCCAGTTGATAAAAGCGGGGCCGGAAGTTTTTTCAGTGCCACCCTGATAAAACAACCGCTGATCTGTTGGTGGGTAAGCTGCTGGATTAACGGAGCTGAAATTTCAAGTACAGTTAATTGTCGGATAGCCAGTTGTTCTTTTAACCACTCTGCCACCAAAGCCGGTGTCCATTGCTGAGATTTGTCTGTTTCTACCAGGTAAAATTCAAAAAGCCCCTGCCATATGTCCTTAGCAGTTCTTTGTCGCACCCAGGTTTTTCCTTCATACTCAAAAATAAAATAACTGAAATGCCTGTTTCTGCGTGTGAGTACTTTTTCTTTTATAGGTAACCGGTTTACCATGCCGGTCTCGTAAGCAGTGCAGCCTGTATGGAGTGGACAATGCGAGCAGGTGGGTGCAGCAGGTTTACAAACTGTGGCACCGAAATCCATAATTGCCTGGTTATATTCTCCGGGCGATTTTTTATCCATCACCTGTTGAGCCAGTTCTGCGAAGACCTGTTTACCTGCTGTACTATCAATAGGTGTGTCAATTCCATGGTAACGGGAAAGCACGCGAAACACATTACCGTCTACTACCGCATAGGGCAGGTTGTAGGCAAAAGAAGCAATGGCCGCAGCGGTATAGGGGCCAACACCTTTTAGTTCTATTATTTCGTCATACCGTTCCGGGAAAACGCCTTTGTACTTTTGTACAATTTCACGGGCAGTAAATAAAAGGTTTCTACAACGATTATAATAACCCAATCCCTCCCATAATTTAAATACTTCCTGGTCAGGTGCGGCGGCCAGTTTAAATACAGTAGGATATTTTTTAATGAATCGGTTATAATAATTCCAGCCCTGTTCAACCCTTGTTTGCTGGAGTATTATTTCACTCAGCCAGATACGATAGGGGTTTTTCTCCCCTTTCCAGGGCATTTCGCGGTTGTTTTGGCTGCGGTTCCACTGTAGTAATTTCCTGGTAAACTGGCTATTCATGTGTTTTACAAAGATTCAGAAAAGAGTGTTTGACTGAAAATAAAGTTATTAAATGACGCATTTAATTTATATGTGTTATACTGACAGGAAGATTAACATTTTTGAACCATTTATCTATCAATCAGTAACGTCTATAAAAATTAAACAATCTTTCTTGCAAATACCAGTTTTTTTATCTTATTTTAAACCTGATTCATTAAACAATTCTATTTCCAATGAGAAAGTCAGACCTCATCAACCAGATTTCCGACAAAACGGGTATACCGAAAGTGGATGTACTGGTTACCTTAGAAACCATGTTTAAAGAGGTAAAAGAGAGCCTTTCGAATGGCCAGAATATTTATATCCGTGGCTTTGGCAGCTTTATTACCAAAAAACGTGCGGCCAAAATCGGGCGTAATATCAAGAAGAATATTGCTGTAGAAATTCCCGAACACTATATCCCAGCATTTAAACCGGCAAAAGAATTTGTTAGTGAAGTAAAAAGCAAGCGGAAGTCGGACTAACTTCGCCGAAATTTTCCGACTTGTGAAAAAACAGCAATTATTTTTAACCGGTGGCGGTTTACTCCTATTTGTTCTACTCTATTTTGTAAGTCCTACTGTAGCCCCGACTAAACATGTACATGCCGAAGGTGACACTTCGCATTCACATGAAAATCAACCTATTAAGTTTGAAGACCTGCTTGTAAAAGCCAAAGAAAAGATCAGTCCTGAACAGGTTGCCCGTATCAGTGCCCTTGAAAATGCGGTTGTAAGAGGAGATATAAAAGAGCAACAAATACATGTTTACCACCAGTTGGCCAGGTTCTGGGCCGATTCGGCACGCATCTTCGAACCCTATGCCTGGTATACGGGCGAAGCTGCCAAGTTGGAAAATTCTGAAAAAAGCCTCACCTTTGCCGCCCATCTGTTTTTAAACAACTTAATGACAGAGGGTGAGCCTGCCATGCAAAACTGGCTGGCAACACAAGCAAAAGTTCTTTTTGATAAGGCCCTTGTACTGAATCCGGCAAATGATTCAAGTAAAGTTGGTTTAGGTGCCTGTTACCTGTTTGGCAATATTTCAGATAACCCGATGGAGGGCATCATGAGTATCAGATCGGTAGTAGAAAAAGATCCTGATAACCTCTTTGGTCAGATGATGCTGGGTTTAGGTGGAAAGAAAAGCGGGCAATATGATAAAGCGATTGAACGCTTTCTGATAGTGCTCAAGAAAGATCCGGAAAACCTGGACGCTATTTTCAATCTGGCTGAATGTTATGACATACATAACGAGAAAGCCAATGCCATTAAATGGTATGAAATAGCCAGAGAGAAAGTTCCGGTGCCTGCTGCAAAAGAAGCACTGTCGAAAAGAATAGCTGAATTGAAACGATAAATTTATTTTTTAACTGTATAAAATTACTTTGGTATGCCTTGTGGTAAGAAGAGAAAGCGTCATAAGATCGCTACACACAAACGTAAAAAGCGTCTGAGAAAGAATCGTCATAAGAAGAAGAACAAATAGTTCCTTCTATCGACCTTAATACAAAACGGGTCTGGTCTGGCTATGCGCAGTTCCAGACCCGTTTAACACTTATCTGGAAGCAGCCTTACCTTCCGAACAGCAACTTTACCTTTCCTTCCTTTGGCTGCTCCATCAGATGTTGTGGATGCTGATATACCGAATACCGGTAGGTGATTTTGTATTTAAAAGTTGCACTTTGTGAACAAAGAACTGATTATTAATGCCGCTCCAACAGGCGTGGAAATAGCCCTATTGGAAGACAAGAAACTGGTGGAGCTGCACAATGAAAAAACCGATGCCAACTTTGCAGTGGGCGATCTGTACCTGGGTAAAGTAAAAAAGCTGATCCCCGGACTCAACGCTGCATTTGTAGATGTAGGCTTCGAAAAAGATGCATTTCTGCATTACACGGATCTGAGTCCGTATGCCCGTTCTATCATCAAGTTTACCCAAATTGCCATGAGCGATAAAGGTGAACAGGCTTTCGATTTTGCCCGGTTTCAGTCTGAACCTGAAATTGTAAAAACAGGAAAAATCAATGAGGTACTGAATGGTAAACCGCATGTATTGGTTCAGATTCTGAAAGAACCCATCGCAGCAAAAGGTCCCAGATTGAGTTGCGAACTTTCTTTACCAGGAAGATTTGTAGTAGTAACACCCTTTAACGAGATTGTTGCCGTATCCAAAAAAATTCATTCTTCCGAAGAGCGTAAACGCCTGCATAAAATTGTGGAAGCAATTCGCCCGAAGAACTTTGGTGTCATAGTTCGAACTGCTGCTGAAGGAAAAAGTACAGCCGAACTACACCAGGATATGTTGTCATTGGTAGAAACATGGAAAAACATTCAGCAGAACCTGAAAGGTGCTGTAGCTCCGGTAAGGATCATGAGCGAAGAAACTAAAACCACCAGTATTCTGCGCGACTTACTGAGTGCCGATTTCAATCGCATAGTAGTGAATGATAAAAATCTGTTCCAGGTTACACAATCATACATCCAAAGAATTGCACCCGATAAAACAGATATTGTTTCACTTTATCACAACGGTCTTCCCATCTTCGATCAGTTTGGCGTTACCAAACAGGTGAAATCTTCTTTCGGCAAAACAGTGAACCTCCCAAGCGGTGCTTATCTCATTATTGAGCACACAGAAGCATTGCATGTAGTGGATGTAAACAGTGGTTACAAGAGTGTGAGTAATAACCAGGAAGACAATGCACTTGAAACCAATCTCGAAGCGGCAGAAGAAATAGCTCGACAGTTAAGACTGCGTGATATTGGTGGAATTATTGTGGTAGATTTTATTGACATGAAGCTGCCCGATAACAAACGTAAGGTGCAGGAAGCCATGGAGCAGTTCATGAAAGCCGATCGGGCCAAACATTCTGTGTTACCTATTTCCAAATTCGGATTGCTGCAAATTACGCGTCAGCGGATGCGTCCTGAAGTAAATATCAATACAGCAGAAAGTTGTCCGGCTTGTAATGGTACCGGGAAGATTACATCAACACTGTTGCTTGAAGATGAAATTGAAAAGAAATTACATTATCTCGTTAGTCACTCACACAAGAACCTGACGATTGTTGTACATCCCATTGTTCATTCTTATCTCACCAAAGGTTTATTCTCATCCATCATTAAGAAATGGAAGAAAAAACATAAAGTAAAACTGAAAGCTCAGGCCAACACCAATTACCATCTCACGGAATTCAAATTCTTTGATGAGAGAGAAGAAGAGATAAAATTTTAAGCGTGAATAGTGAATGGTCAATGGTGAATACACTATTGATCATTCACCATTGACCATTCACGCTCTTCCTTAATCATCATTTCTTGATGATCCGTTCAAAAAGATCAATACATATTGAATAAGTGTAGCTACTGATGCCAGTGCGGCTACTACATAGGTCATGGCTGCCCATTTAAGTGCATCTTTCGCCCCTTCCTGTTCACGTTGTACAAGTATACCCCTGTTGTTTAACCAGGCAAGGGCCCGGTTACTCGCATCAAATTCTACAGGTAAGGTAATTACTGAAAACAAAGTGGTCAATCCAAATAAGATGATACCACCCAATAACAACATGGGAAATGTATTCACCAATATTACCCCGGCCAATAATACCCACTGCACAATTGAACTACTGAACTGAACAAAAGGTACCAGGCGGCTACGCATCATTAACCAATTATAAGCTGTAGCATGCTGAACAGCATGACCACATTCATGGGCTGCCACTGCAGCCGAAGCTATACTGGTTCCGCTGTAGACTTCCGGACTTAAATTGACTGTTTTATTCGCTGGATTATAGTGGTCGGACAGAAAACCGTCAACAGATATAACTTTTACATCATATATTCCATTGTCATGGAGCATTTTTTCAGCAATTTCCTTCCCGCTTAATCCATTGGAAATGGGTAACTGGCTATAATGGGTGAATTTGCCCTTTAACCTGGAGGAGACCAGGAAGCTGATACCCAGAAAAATGAGGGACACTAAAATGATCGACATATCCATAGTTATATTTTAAGAAAAAGCTGCAAATAGCCTACCAAACCTAAAAATGACATTTTCCTTACCTCAGGCTCCTATTTTCTGCCAAAAAGACCCCCTTTTTATGACAAAATTCCCCACCCGGTACCGATGGGTCGAATGGCTATGATTAACAATATGTTAAAGCGTTTTACGAAAACAATCGTATATTAAATAATTATGCACAGACTCAAAATTTATTTTGCCATGTGGCCCGGTTTTGTAACTTAGTGCTAGAATTTAATGGGTTAGTAAGTAAACGGGGTCAACAGCAATGTTGGCCCTTTTACATGCCCGTCAGTATTGCATTTCAGCGGTTTTTCGTTTTTATTTTCCTGCTTTTCTGCTTCCCTAAAAGTGATGTTTTCACCGTTTATTTTCTGCTATGATTGTGCATGATTTTTTTCATGAAAAGAACTCATCAAATCAACATTATCTTTAGCAAATGAGTAAAATAAAAACTGCTTTTTTCTGTAGTAACTGTGGATATGAAAGTGCAAAATGGATCGGAAAATGTCCTTCCTGTTCTGAATGGAATACTTTCACCGAAGAAGTGTTAGACAAAGGAAATAAAACAACCGAAAAATGGGATGATTATAAACAGGAAAAGAGAAATGCAAAAACAATTTCACTCAGCGAAGTAATTACAACTGAAGAGAAAAGAATCAGGAGCCAGGATACGGAACTTGATAGGGTACTGGGTGGTGGTATTGTTCCGGGGAGTATAATTCTTGTAGCAGGTGAACCAGGTATCGGCAAGAGTACACTTTTCCTGCAAAATGGTTTACTGATGAAACAACTCACTGTTTTGTACATCAGTGGTGAGGAAAGTGAACAACAGATAAAGATGCGTGCCGACCGTTTAAAGATTCAAAACGAAAATTTTTACCTGCTCACTGAAACTTCTACACAAACAATTTTTCAGGAAATTAAAAAACTGAAACCTCAACTGGTGATCGTTGATTCGATCCAGACACTTCAGTCTAATATCATCGATTCTTCTGCCGGAACTGTTTCACAGATCCGTGAATGTGCTGCAGAATTTCTNNCTTACATTCTGCGCATATCGAGTCAACTCCTGGCAGCGTTTCTCAAGTTAGAGAATGTACTGCAGAATTGCTCCGCTTCGCAAAAGAAACCAATACTCCTGTTTTTCTGATTGGTCATATTACCAAAGATGGCGCCATTGCTGGTCCGAAAGTGCTGGAACACATGGTAGACACGGTTTTGCAGTTTGAAGGCGACCGTCATTATGCCTACAGAATTCTCCGCACACTCAAAAACCGTTTTGGCAGTACGGCTGAATTGGGCATTTATGAAATGACCGGTGATGGAATGCGCATTGTGTCGAATCCATCAGAAATTCTGATTGCACAGAGAGAGGAGCAGTTAAGTGGTAGTGCCATCGCGGCCACACTTGAAGGAATGCGTCCGCTACTGATAGAAGTACAGGCTTTGGTTACACAAAGTGTATATGGAACCCCTCAGCGTACTGTAACAGGTTTCGATCTGAGACGTTTACAACTTCTACTTGCCGTACTCGAAAAACNNGTTTTCAGTTCGGCATGAAAGATGTATTTGTGAATATTGCGGGTGGTATAAAAGTAGAAGATCCTTCCATTGATCTTGCAGTGATTTGTGCTTTACTTTCTTCTTATGAAGATATTCCCCTTCCTCCGCATGTTTGTTTTGCTGGTGAAGTAGGATTGAATGGAGAGATCAGGGCTGTCAATAAAATTGAACAACGTATTGCTGAAGCTGAGAAACTTGGTTTCGAAAAAATCTTTGTTTCCAAATACAATAAGAAAAGTTTCAATCCGCAGGCATATAAGATACAGGTGATTGCATTGAGCAGGGTAGATGAAGTGTATCAACAGCTTTTTTAGTAGTATGCAGTGTTAAAACATGAATAGTGAAAACCAGGCTAAATAATAAAACGGCAACCCACTATTGACTATTCACCTCTGACCATCGACGCATTTCAGAAAATTTGCGGGAAATACGCACGCTTCTGCACTTAGTTTCGCCGAATGGGCGGTATGATTCAATCATTATTACAACTCTTTTATCCGCATCAATGTCTTGGTTGTGGAAGCGATTTTTTGCGCTTAAGCCATTTATTATGCAGCCGCTGTATTCACCAATTGCCCGAAACCGGCTTTTTTGAGCGGGGCGACAACCCTGTGGAAAAGGCTTTTTATGGTAGAATCAGGCTGGAACAGGCTGCCGCGCTGTATTATTTCACAAAAAATTCATTGGTACAGGAGCTGATGGTTCAGCTTAAATACCGGGGTAACCGGGATGCGGGTCTCTTTTTGGGTCGGATGATTGGACAAGCCCTCCGCACTTCAGGTCGTTTTACGGATATTGATTTTCTGATTCCGTTACCCCTGAACCCCAAAAAGCAATTTAAAAGAGGTTATAACCAGGCCGAACTGATCTGTAAAGGCGTTAATGAGGTATCTGGCCTGCCACTGTTAACAGATGTTGTGGTAAGAAAGCAATTTACGGAAAGCCAGACTACCCAAAACCGTATGGCTCGCTGGCTCAATATGGAAGGTGTATTTGAAGTAAGGTATCCGGAACATCTGGTCAACAAACATATTTTGCTGGTAGATGACGTAGTTACTACCGGGGCAACCCTTGAAGCCTGTGGCTCGTATATACTGGCAGTTCCGGGAACCCGGCTCAGTATTGCAGCGGCGGCTTATACCATTTAAGCTGCCCGTTCACCTAAAATGCGGAACAATTTGCTGAATTAGACGTTATTTTGAAAAAAACTGTATCAATGAAATACCTCTTAACACTTCTGACCGTTGTACTGCTTTCGGCTTTTACTTTACCCGACAATGGCAGCATTCACTCTTTTAAAGTAAAATCAATTGAAGGTGGAACCATCGATTTTGCCAAGTTCAAGGGCAAAAAAATATTGGTAGTGAATACCGCTTCAAAATGTGGTTATACACCGCAATATGAAGCATTACAAAAAGTAGCTGATGAGTACAAAGACAAACTAGTCATCGTAGGATTTCCTGCTAACAACTTTGGCGGACAGGAGCCTGGTAGTGATGGTGAGATCCAGGAATTTTGCAAAGCCCGTTTTGGTGTAAAATTTCCACTGGCCAGCAAAGTGAGCGTTAAAGGTGAAGATATAGCACCTATTTACCAATGGCTCACCAGTAAAGCAAAAAATGGTGTATTAGACGCTGAAATCAAATGGAACTTTAATAAGTTTCTGTTAGATGAAAATGGTAAAATGATTGCTTATTTCGAAAGTAAAGTGAAACCAGACAGTGAGGATATTCTGAAGTTTGTGAAATAAGGTATATACAAAAAAAGATTCCGGTTATTGTTATAGCCGGAATCTTTTTTATTCATGCAATAGATAACGTATTACTTAAAAGCTATTTGCAGTTTGTCTGCTTCAAGCATATTATTCACTACTTCTCTAAATTCTGCATACTCATTTACCGATACCTGCTCCTTTAAGTACTTTACTTCCCGTGTTGCTATAACCTTATCTCCTCTTACTTCAAAACTTAACGTATAACTTATTGCAGCGCATTTATAGCTGAGATTTTTAGGTATTTCCATTAATTTTTTTCCTGCAGGTAGTGTAAGGGTAATTATTTCTTTATCATAGGGTGTAGCACTGAAACTCCACAAATTAAGAGGAAATGTTCTTTTTTCAGCTGCAACTACTGCCGCTGATGAATAAGCATCAACCCATGGGAATTTCAGGATCTGCATCCCGGCTACTTCAGAAGTAAGTTTTTCGATGCTGAACTGATAAGACATTTCGATGGTATCTTTCAGGTTATCCAGATTAGTAATATTCAGTTCTACCAGTTTTACATTTTTCCCAAATTCATTACTAAGGCGTTCAGTAAACTGTTTATCCCTGTCGGTTTTACTCATATCACTGTAATTTCCTCTTGTATAGGAAGACTCGGCGCCTGCAATTTTAAACACACGTTTTATCTGGGCAGCTCCATCTTTAAATTGAACGGTAGTAATTCTATCTATTGTATTACCTGTGCGATTTACCGTATTCAGTTTAACAAGTTCACTTTTGGATTCATTTTCTTTTAGAATATAAAGTCCATTGGCGTTAACAATATTATTCGACATACTTCCAAATGGCAGATGATTATCGGTTAGTTCTATCAGGTACATTTTGCCATTTATATTGAGTTGAGCGATACAATGGTTAAAGCCAATAGTTGGCAAGACAAGTTTGTTATCGCCCTCATCGCGTGTATCTACCAATACCAGATTGGCGTTGAGCCCTGCTTCACGACACATGCTCATAAACAATACTGCGAGGTCTTTACAATCACCTAAGCGACTGTTAAGGGTTGTGCTTGCTCTCTGGGGGGTAAGTGCGCTATGCAGGAAGGG
>DPWF01000347.1:11944-13400 GCA_003526435.1 Chitinophagaceae bacterium
TTTTTTTCAATGAATTCATAGAAAATCTTTGCTTTGGTTAATTCGTCTGCTTTTTCTCTTCCTTTGAGTAGTTCTTTTACTTTTTCCTTGATTGCATAATCAGCTTTGGTTTTAATAGTACTAAGATCGTAATACCAGTTATTAATATACGACCAGTCAGGAATGGAGCTCACCACGATACGTTCAGCGATATCGTAAAAAGCGGGCATATTCGATTCAGACTCAATAGCGGGATTGTTGTTTTTTTCCCGCTGATACATTTTATAACCGGGCTCTACCGCAGTAATCATAGGTTTAAGGCTGCTGTTAACGGCTTTATGATTAAATTTTTTACTATCCGGTATAATCATACTAAAAGAAGATATGAGAACAGGATACCAGGTGTTCATGCTGAAATCTTGCCAGAAATGTTCAGCCAGTTTTCCTGTTACTGCATTCTCCAGTTTATAACTTATATAAATGGCATCTCCAATCTCAAGAGAAGAGAATACAATTTGATCACCGTTTCTATCTGCCTGTACACGACTACCGTCTTTTTTTAGAAGGTCTGCATGCTGAAAAATCAGTCGCTGGCTATAACTATTGTAAGATAAGGTAAGTTCTTTCCAGCTATCTATGCCAGACTGATTCAATATTTTGATCAGGTATTGATGACGCTCTTCAGAAGCTCCATTCTCAGGATATATTACTTCCTGTAATTCTTTCAGTAAATAAATACTGTTAGCAGACGGATAAGCAGCGGCTCCGGGTGATGCTTTATACAGTGCCTGGATATCCCTTTCTTTAAAATATATAAATGGATCTTTTTTCCCTTCCAGTTCTACCAGTTTTCGGCGTGAAGCATAATTACTAGGCTCATAACTAATTGATTTACGAAATGCACTGATTGCTACCTGATTTTTACCGGCAGCATTCTCTATCATTCCTAATGTATTATAGAATCCACCTACATAAGGAGCCAGTTTAATAGCTTTTTCCTGCCATTCTCTGGCCTTATTATAATCCTGCATTTCATAATATTTCTCAGCCATTTTAACATACCATCTTATACTAAATGGTTTTTTGTCAATAAGTGACTGAATCAGCCGGATAGCTTCATCTTTCTCTCCGAGTTGCATTTTATCATTGATAAGTGTTTCATAAAGCGTTTCATTATAATGATTGGTGAGAAAAGAAGCCAGCAAAGAATCAGCGCCAGCTTTATTTTTTTGCACATTAACAATCACATTGTATTTCCAGTTAACAAAGTCAGCATTATCCGGATATAGTTGATATGCTTTCTCCAGGGTTTTCAACACAGCTTCCAGGTCATTTTTTTTGACCAGTATTTCTACTGTTTTAAAATACGTATTTGCATTGTCCCCATAGAGATCAATTCTTTTTTGGAGATATTGCCTGGCTTTATCGTATTCTTCTTTTTCAAAAGCTTCCGAATAAAATAATTGAAGTCCATATA
>DPWF01000347.1:13418-30549 GCA_003526435.1 Chitinophagaceae bacterium
GCTTTCAGGATCATTTGCTTTGATGGATTCTATTTCCCGTGTAAAATCAGTATTATTATTGTCTCTGTTATAATTATTAGTCAGCAATTCTGATACAATAGTACTCTGAGGAAATTGCTGTTTTAGTTCTTTTGCAATCTGTGTTGATTCATAACGTTTATCGTTATGTTTATATACATATGCCAGCATAAGCTGGTCTGTAAAACTTAATTTTCCCTGTCTCTTTTTTTGTTCAAAAAAAATTTCCGCGAAAAAAGGATAACGGGTAACAGAATATGGAACGGCCTTATTATAAGGCATCGGTTGATGGTTCCCTGAAAGGTTTGTGATCAATTGATCATTCATATCTGCAAAACGCAACATAAAGTTAGCGCTGCTAATTTCACTTGCCCCAATCTGCACCAGAATACGATTGGCCCCTTTTTGTAACTTCACCCCTGCTGCATACACATCTAAATCTGTATTTCTTTCCTCTTCTTCACTTACCACCAAAAAATCATTGATCCATACTTTTACAGACCCTGATACACCTAATAACATTTTCACTTCCTGATCTTTATCACTCTCAACAAAGCTTTGCGAATAAATAATAGCATTGGTTACATCAAAATGATAGATCAGATCGAGCCATCTGTCGTTACGTGCATCAGGAATATTGAACCAATATACCGGTGCACCTGTATTATTTTTAAACTGGTAAGCCAACTCAGGATGATTGAGTGCACCATAATCTTTATTAAAGCCACTTGCTGAAGTATTGTCAAAGCTGCCTACACTAGACCAGTTGCGTATATCAGCAAAGCTATTATACTTTTTTTTTGCAGTAGAAAAATCCTGACGATACTCAGCAGCTTGTGCAATATTATCTGTTGCCATCGCCTTTATCGACAACGGTGCTTTTGGATCGTCTATCATGTACTGCATTATTTTATTACGCAGAACCATAGACGCTTGGTTGTATACATTAAACAATCCTGTGTTCCATAGTGCATAAACATATGGGTAAGGTTGCGGTGCCTTTTTGAAGAAACGGTCAAAGTGCTGTAGTGCCTCATCATAGTGCTCATTACTCAATTCCATGATTGTATACAATAATTCAGCTTGATCCTCACTCTTATTCGATCGGATCATAGACTCCAGTTGCAATTTTGTCTCCTCGCGTTTGTTCTGATTCAACAATGCGATAACAGCATCCACATCCTGGGCATAGCTCACTGAACCAACCAATAACAAAAAAAATATAATCCTGCTTAGCATAAATGAAAAAATGTTTAATTGTAAAATAAAGTAAATCAGCTTAAAAAACATTGTTTCGTTTCGTTGATTTTTTTCCACTCTTAAATACTGTTCTGTATTATTAAACAAGAGTCACTGATGCAGTTTACTGTTCGGGCAACATACAGTAACTCAATAAATGGATATATTAATATTCCTTCCTTTTACAGGTTGCTGTGCAAAACTCCTTTCGTTTACAACATCTATCTTTCAATTTTATTGACACAGTTACCTTACTTTCGTTTTCTTCATGCAGTTTAAAGACATCATAGGACAATATGCCGTTAAGCAACACCTGGCTGAAATGGTACAACACAACCGGCTGAGTCATGCTTTGCTGTTTCTTGGCAAAGAAGGTAGCGGAGCTTTGCCACTGGCGCTTGCGTTTGCGCAATTGGTAGTATGTCAACCAGCTGTCTCAGAACCTGTTGCCGATTTATTCGGCGGATTTACACCCATGCAATCCGGCCCTACCTATATTGGACCTGATGAAATCAGTTCACAGTCTTCATTTGGCAGGGCAGAACAACTCATTCATCCTGATCTGCATTTTTCTTATCCTGTTATTCCCCGCAAATCGGGGGACAAACCCATCAGCACCGATTATATCAGCGAATGGAGGGAGTTTATTCAGCAATACCCTTATGGTAATGTATATGATTGGTTACAGTTTATAGGCGCCGAAAACAAACAGGGTAATATAACAGCACACGAGTGTAATGATATTATTCATAAACTGAGTCTGAAGAGTTTTGAAAGCGAATACAAAGTGCTTGTTTTATGGATGCCCGAATACCTGGGTAAAGAAGGTAATAAATTACTCAAGCTGATTGAAGAGCCTCCACCCAATACCCTTTTTATATTGGTGGCCGAAAATGATGAGCAGATTCTTCCCACCATCCTCAGCCGCTGTCAACTGGTGAAAATTCCAGTGCCCGATGATAAGGAAATTGAAGATGCACTAATGAACAGGGCCAAAGCCAGTCCGGAAACAGCCCGCCAGATAGCAGCCATTGCTGAGGGCAATTACCGGGAAGCGCTTCAATTATTACAACACGCCGAAGAGGACTGGCAAAGCCTGCTTCGCGAATGGCTGAATGCCACTTTAAAAGGTGGTCCATTGGCTCAGATCAAATTCACGGCCGAAATCAGTGAACTGGGGAGAGAAAAGCAGAAACAGTTTCTTCGCTATTTTAACCACCTGCTGGAAACCAGCATCAGGATCAGGGTTTTGGGTAATGACAAAGTGCATGCCGGCGACCAGGAACGTGATTTTGCAGTGAGACTCAACAAAATAGCTTCGGTAAGTCAGCAACAGGCCATTATTGAAGAACTAGACAGGGCTTCCTATTATATTGAACGAAACGCCAATGCCAAAATGCTGTTCCAGGCCCTTACTTTGAAACTCTACCACATCATTCAGAACAAAACCCTAATTTTGAACGGATAGTTCCCCCCTGAGGCGGGATTAGAGAAAATGAGGGGTTAGGTATGTGCGGCTGATTTGTTATTGCTTAGTGCTATTCATTATAATTATGGCAAGGCTCATGTTTAGTTACCGGGATACATCATCGTAATACACTGATCATCAGCGATCGGGACGTTGAAGTGAGTGACACAACCATAGCCACATAGCAATACTACAGCCTGTACACAATAATCTTTCCCTGTTTTAGTTATTAACCTGATTAATGTATTAATGATATGGGATGTGGATCTTGTGGCACGGGTAAACCGAACGGATGTAAAAGTAATGGCGGTTGCAGTACAGGTGGCTGTAACAGGCTGAACGTGCATGACTGGCTCCTGAATCTGCCTTTCAGTGATCCTGAGAGTTCCTGTAAAGTAGTAGAAGTGAGCTTTAAACAGGGCAGCCGCAAAGAATTTTTCCGGAATACAACCTTGCAGTTTTTTGAAAAAGGCGATTATGTGTCTGTAGAAGGCGTAAGTGGTTTCGATGTAGGCGAAATCAGTCTTACCGGCGAGCTGGTACGTATTCAGATGAAGAAAAAGGGCGTTGATGAAGGCAATCCCGAAATGAAAAAAATCTTACGACGCAGTACTGAGAGAGATCTTGAAAGTTTTAATATCAGTAAGGCACGTGAAAAAGAAATGCTGGCCCGGAGCCGTGCGATGGCACGTGTACTGAACCTCCAAATGAAACTGAGTGAAGTGGAAGTACAGGCTGATGGTAAAAAAGCTACATTCTTTTATACTGCCGATGACCGGGTTGATTTTCGTGAACTCATCAAACAATATGCTTCCGATTTTAAAGTAAAAGTAGAAATGCGGCAGATTGGTATTCGCCAGGAAGCTGCCAAGGTTGGAGGCATAGGTAGTTGTGGACGCGAACTTTGTTGCAGTACCTGGTTACACGATTTCAAGAGTGTGAATACCACCGCTGCCCGTTACCAGAATTTATCGATTAACCAAACCAAGTTAAGTGGCCAGTGTGGTCGTTTGAAATGTTGTTTGAATTATGAACTGGATACTTATCTTGATGCGCTTCAGCATTTCCCTGATTATGCCGATCAATTAGATACGGTTATGGGAACCGCCTACCTCATTAAAAAAGATATTTTCAAGAACCTGATGTGGTATGTATTACCCAACAACACCAAACATTATCCGCTTACCATTCAACGTGTAAAAGAAATAAAAAGATTAAATCAGCAGGGACAAAAGGTTGACGAGCTTCAGCCGGTTGAAGTAACCAGCAGTAAACCAAAAGAAGTAGAGCCTGCTTTTGTGGATGTTGTTGGACAAATTAGTCTGCGTAGCCTGGAGCGTAATGACAAGAAAAGAAAAGACCAGCAACGGAATGATAGAAGAAGCAGTCAGCCACAAGGACCCAGACCGCAAGGTAACAGGGAACAAGGCAACCGACCCAACCAGCATCAGGGGCAAAAACCTCAAGGTAACAGAGAACAGGGTGGCAGGCCTCCTCAGCAAGGTCCGAGACCAGCTCAGGGGCAAAGAAATCAGGGACCAAGGCCTGAGAGAAACAGACCAGCGCAAGGAGGACCAAGACCTCAGGGTAACAAGGAGCAAACTGGTGAGCAGGGAGCGAAACCGCAGGAATAAAAGAAACTTATACCAAGCTATTCATGAAAGCTGCCATTTTTCAATGGCGGCTTTTTTATTTTATTGCGTTAAATACGGTGAAAAAACACCTGAATTTTCAAACTGCGCGTGGTGCGGATAGGTGTGCTATAAGTTTGTGGGATGCTAAAAGATTACTATCCATATGAGGCCAATGCCGGGCTTACCAGTTTCAAATTTACCAGTATGGTTAAAGGAAGAAAAATTAATAAGGTAGTCAACTTTACTAAGCTGGTTTCCATAGGTGAGCATATCTATAATTTAGCATTTGGTGATTATGACGAAAATGAATGTAAAATTGAAGTCTTTGTTGTATCGAATAATGGTGATAGAGATAAAATGTTGAATACTGTTGCGTTAACCGTATTGGATTTTTTTGAAGCACATCCTGATAGTGTTTTCATTGCAAGAGGAAGCACTCCGTCCAGGACACGATTGTATCAGATGGGAATTAATAAAAATCTCGACATCATTACAACGAGGCTTGATGTGTTTGGGTTTAACCAATATAAATGGGAAAAATTTCAATCAAATATTAACTATGAATCCTTTTATGTCACAAAAAGAAATAGTAGTTTCACACTATAAAAAATCTAAGAATATGGCTAAAAATAGTTTACCGCAAGGGAAGCATATTATTCAGGCCAAGATCAGCAACAATGTTCCCGATCTTAGTGAGCATCCTTTTTTTGTTGAAAAGAAAGAAGCCGTCATTGCCTTTCTTACACAACATCCACTACCCGATCATTTGTTTTCCAAAAAATAAAATAAGGCTACCAACTACGGTAGCCTTATTTTATTTCATTCATTTTTCACCCTCTTCTTATACCAGTTTCTCCATTTCTTTTGCGGTAAACTCCATGAGGGTTTTAATATGTGCTGGTGAGAGATCAAATTTCAACCCTGCAGCAGTATATAACTCCGGCAATGTACGTGTTCCACCCAGCGATAATGCAGTTACATAATTATTAAGTGCCTGTTGCGGATTTTCCTGGTATTGCATCCACAAACCAATGGCACCTAACTGGGCAATTCCATATTCGATATAGTAGAATGGCACTTCAAACAAGTGTAACTGACGCTGCCAGCCTATTTCGCGGAACATATCCAATCCGGTATAATCAATACTGTTTGTAGAGAATTCCTGTAATATTTCCATCCATCTGGTTGTTCGCTCAGCTACAGTATGTGCAGGATTTTCATATACCCAGTGCTGAAATTTGTCAATAATAGCGATCCAGGGAAAAATCGTAATGGTTCTTTCCAGTTGGTGTTCTTTAGCGCGTTTTAAGTCTTCCTCATGCTCAAAAAATGCCTGCCAGTGATTCATACTAAACAATTCCATGGCCATACTTGCCACTTCGGCAATTTCCATCGGATATTCTTTAAAAGCACTCAGTTCTAATTCATGCGCCAGGAATGAATGAATGGCGTGTCCGCCCTCATGCACCATGGTGGTTACATCGCTCATTTGTCCGGCTGCATTCATAAAAATAAAAGGAGCCCCGCTTTCAGTGAGTGGACAATTATATCCACCCGGCGCTTTGCCTTTCCTGCTTTCCAGATCAAAATGTCCAAGCTCATTCATCTTGCGCAAACAGTCTGCAAAGAATGGATTCAGTTGTTCAAAACAACTCACTGATTTTTCATATAAATCTTTCCCATTTGTAAAGGGTTTAAGCGGTTCAATACCTGCAGGTTCCGCTTCGGTATCCCATGGGCGAAGGGTATCGAGTCGTAATTTTTGTTTTTTCCGTTGATAGATTTTTTCAATCAGTGGCAATACATGCAGCTTTACCGCTTCATGGAACTGGTAACAATCTTCTTTGTTATAATCAAACCTGCCCAGTTCTACAAACTTATAATCACGATAATTATCAAAACCAGCATTCTTTGCTACCTGGTGTCTTTTCTCAATCAATTTGCTGTAGAGGTCGTGCATTGCATCCTTATCCTGTAACCTTCTTTCCTGTATCTGGCGATATACCTGCTCGCGCAAAGAACGATCATGGCTCTCAAGGAATTTTGCCGCCTGTTGAAGGGTATATTCCTGTCCTCCCACTTCTACCGTCATTTTTCCTGCGATGGCCCCGTACTGCTGCTGCATAACACTCAGTTCGGCCTGTAATGGAATATTGGCTTCACGGAATAAATCAATATTCTTTTTTACGCTACGCAAATAAGTAAAATACTTGGTTGGATCGAGTGCTGTGGTAAAAGGACTATCAATCAATTTACGATTCAACTGATCAGCATATGGTTGTAGTTTAGGCTGGATCTCCATGCAGAAATAGGTAAACGCTTCTTCCAGTTTCGGGTCAGTGGTATCACAGGTCATACGTATTTGTCGCCAGCAGGCGTCTTCACTTATTACAGCCTCTATNNATATCTTTCAACCATTGTTCCAGGTTCTCTTTACTCTCAATGGAACGATCTAACAGATCTTTGAAAAAAGGCTCCAGTAGCTCCCAGGTAGTTACTACAAAATCCTTGGGTACGAACCGTCGTTCCAGCTTTTTAATATCCGCACTTAAAGTCATATACGTTGATTTTTACAGGGCAAAAGTACCTGCAAAACTTTTTGAAAGCATTAAAACTTTCCAAAAGTTCAGTGCAGGGCCATTTATCGTATTTTTGCAGACTCAACGAAAGGAGTTTTTGTGAACGATATCATACAATTATTACCTGATAATATTGCCAACCAGATAGCAGCAGGCGAAGTCATTCAGCGACCTGCCAGCGCTGTTAAGGAATTATTGGAAAATGCGGTGGATGCCGGCGCCACCGAGATTAAATTGATTGTTTCAGATGCAGGCAAGGCGCTGGTTCAGGTAATTGATAACGGTAAAGGCATGAGCGATACCGATGCACGTATGTCTTTTGAACGCCATGCCACCAGCAAAATCAGACAGATTGAAGATTTGTTTCGTATTAAAACCATGGGCTTTCGCGGAGAAGCACTTGCCTCAGTTGCTGCTGTGGCACAGGTAGAAATGAAGACCCGAAGAGCTGATGATGAACTGGGTACTTATATTGAAATTGAAAACAGCAAAGTTATAAAACAGGAAGCCTGCTCTTCCCCTGTTGGTACCAGCATCAGCATGAAGAACCTTTTTTTCAATGTACCTGCCAGGCGCAACTTTCTGAAAAGTAATGCGGCTGAACTCAGGCATATCATGGATGAGTTTATTCGTGTGTCGATGGCCTTCCCCGATATTTTCTTTTCGCTTACCAGTAATGGACAGGAAGTATTTCATCTCGAACCAGGTACACTTAAACAAAGAATCGTTCAGATACTGGGAAATAATTACAATGCCAAATTGGTTCATGTAGCTGAAAAAACCGACTACATGAATATTTATGGTTTTGTGGGTAAACCAGAAACAGCCCGCAAGACCAGGGGTGATCAGTATTTTTTTGTGAATAACCGTTTTATCAAAAGTGCCTACCTTAATCATGCAGTGAATACTGCTTTTGATGAGATGATTCCAAAAGATAGTTTCCCGGGGTATGTTTTGTTTATTGATCTTGATCCGTCACAGGTAGATATTAATGTACATCCTACCAAACAGGAAATCAAATTTGAAGATGAGAAGATCATTTATGCATTTGTGCAGGCCGCTGTAAAACATGCCCTTGCTCAATTCAGCATTGCACCTTCATTAGATTTTACACTGAATGCCGACATACAGGGTCTCGACGCAGTTTCAAAACCTTTTACTACCGATAAAAAAGATGCGGTTGCCTCTTCCAGCTTATACCAGACTTTCACGCAAAAAAATCAGGCTCATTTTATTGAGCGGGAAAATAAAGGTGAGCTAAAGCATTGGAAAAGTTTTTTTGAATCACAGCAAGAAGAAGCTGTTTCTTCCATACCAACTGATCAAAACACAGGTTCACTATTGCATACCCCAGTGGCGCGCATACAATCGATACAGGTGTTACCCGATACCACTTTACTGCAACTTCATAATACCTATATCATTGCATCAACCAACAGTGGTTTTATCCTGGTGCATCAACAACTTGCACATGAAAGAATACTCTATGACAAATACAGTGTGGCGGCACATGGTCAGCAAATGCCCACACAAAAAAGTCTCTTTCCGGTAACACTGGAATTGCCTGCTGCAGATGCAGCCTTACTGGCCGACCTTTTGCCCGACCTTAGCAGCATTGGCTATCAGGTTGATCCTTTTGGTAATAATAGTTTTGTAATACAGGGTATTCCTGCAGATGTAATAGCAGGTAATGAAAAACATGCCATTGAATTACTCATTGAGCAATTCAAACATTTCAGTACCGATATCAAATTCAGTAAAAGAGAAAAGCTGGTTCGTTGTATGGCCCGCCAGCAGGCTATTAAAGCAGGACAAACACTTTCTCAAAAAGAAATGCTGGTATTGGTAGAAGAACTATTTGCCTGTACAAGTCCGAATGTAACGCCAACCGGCTCTCCTACTTATCTTGAATTCAAGGAAGATTATCTGGACCGCATGTTTGGGAAATAAAATTACATCCAGTTTTCCTGTGTTGATTCTATCCTGAATAAAGCATAATTACTTATGGCTAACGCCTGCTCATGTGTTATATAGGGTATTTGAAATTGTCCTCCCGCCGTATGCAGTGATAATGTTGCCAATCCCTTTTTTCGCTGGTAAATAGATTGCCTGATCTGTATATACTGTATATTCTTCCAGTTCAAAATAGCTTCTGTCCTGCCCCATGTACTCTCATATTGTTGTAATCCTTCAGGTGTTGTCCAGAAGCAGAAATTACGGCAATACAATAACTGCAGACCCAGGCTATATGGCAACCAGATAAACACCAGCAATGCATACCATTGCCATACCAACGCCAGGCATCCCGCCACAACAATCAAAACAGGAAGGGTAATAAATAGTGTTTTCCGATAAGCATAGGAGCGATGTATTTTTTGTGTGGCTGCTCCCGTTTCAGAGGGTAATACAGGTTGATATACAGGAACGATTTGTCTGATCTGTCCGGTATCTGTGATGGGTAACTCAATCAATACTTTTTTCTTTGTTTCATCTGTACCCGACACTTTCAGGTTTAGCAATGCAAGACCAATCAGCCTGCGTATAAAATTACTTCGCCACCTGATCATCTGTATCCTTTTAAAAGGAATCATTTTTTGTTTTACCTGCAACAAACCCCATCTGATATAATACCCCTTTCGGTCCATTCGCACTGTATAATTATAAAAACGAAGGAACATGCGGATACAGGAAATGATAATTGTTATTACAGTTACTATAACAAACAAAGTAGTCAGCAATTGCCAGGTATACTTCATGGTTTCTCCATAAGAGACCAGCTCATTTAAAAAAGGTGTATTCCCCAGTATTGGTTTTACATCTTCATATCTGCCAATAAGAAAGACGAGTACAACGGCAATCGTTTCAATATGGTTCGCAGAGAGGCTGAGCTTTAAAAGTCCCGGCAAGTCTAACCGACTTATCAGTTTTGCTACAGGTTTTGCTTCAGCTTCTGTTACCGTTTTACTTTCATCTACACGATTCAGTATTAATGTTCGTAAGGCTACAGCATCGGAGCTGGGTATGGCATAAATAGTTACTTCTGCTCCCTCTTTCCCGGCAGTATCAATAATAAGTTTATGTGTAAGTGTAACCGAATGCAAAAAACTTTGTTCAAGGTGTACGGCCTGAATTCTTTCAAGAGGAACAGTAATAGCCGTTTTGTAAAAGAACCCTTTTCTTACCACCAGTTGGCCATCTTTAATACTAAACCTGAAATAGAGATAATCCAGTACAGTGCGTATCAATACAAACAGCAGTATAGAAGCCCCGGCAATTAACCATTTCAACCCGACGTTCCCTTTCTTTCCTCCTAAAAGCAACCCAATCAATGCGGGCCATATTACAGTAATAACTGTACGAAAAATTTTAAAAAACATCATCACCAATGCCAGCGGTGATTGTCGCTGTGGTGTTTCAAATGTTTTCATCGGTATGTAATGCCTGTATTTGTTGAATGACCAGTTCTTTTAACTGTTCAGCTTCAGTTTGTGGTAAACCTTGTATGGTTATATCTTTTCCTTCCGAGGCTGCCGTATATAAACTGAGTGTTGCCAGTCCAAATTTTCTTTCTATTGGCCCCATATTTACCACACAGTGTTGTAAACGATTAAAAGGTACCATATGCAGATTTTGGAATATCCATCCTGTTTTATACAGAATATCTTTTTCCCTGACTGCGTATTGTTTTCGTTTAAATGAACCTGTACCAATGATTACAGTAGCTATTAAAAGCAATAAGTAAATACCTGTTGCAATTGAAATAGCCATTGGGTTCTGCAGTTTTTTACTCAGCACAAAAATGGTTACAAGAACTCCTAATACAACAAGAAAGAAGAGGAACCAACTAATCCTTAATACTTTCAGGTAATCAGGATGAATGGGTTTGAAGGGTATAGTCTGAACTTCCGGTAAACCCTCTGTATGTATAGGCTGGTTAGAGAACGACATATTTAAAAATACGCTATTTCTAAATATGTCGCAATAAAGAACAAATCCTTACCAAATCAGAGAAGTATCAATCAAACGATATATGATTTAAATTCTTTCCGCTGCTCTCAACCATCTTTCGGGGATATCATTATTGGAGGCAATATGGTAGTCGCGATAACTACAAGCTACATATTTACCATCGTGCAACTGCATCCACCAGCGACCGGTTTTTTTGCTTTGGAGAAAAACCGTCTCTACTTCTGCAAAAGCCATGGTAAATTCATTGAACGAATTTCGATCTTCAAGCGATGCTTCCTGCTTCCCCTTCTGAATACCATCCATGATGTACCAGATCATATGAGATATCTGTTTGGCAGTTAATGCATGTACATCCTGTTGTGGAACATATCCATAAATACCAATGGTTGAACAGGTACTGCTCATACCGGCATATTGCAGAAGCGTACAGGCTTCTTCTCCATTGAATCCATTGGGCGTAATATGATTGGCAGGGGCATGTGCATTCTGTATAGCTGCTATATCGAAACTGAATAATTCACTGTTTCGGATAGCAGGTTCCATTTCGCTGATGTCTTCTTTTACTTTCCCTACACGGTAACAATCGAAACGCAATTTATCAATGGTTTCCAGCATTTGCGGATGCATGAAATAACTTTGAAAACCAATGTGATTATAATGCTTCAGGTGATTGGGCATTCCGGTAAACATGTCTACAAGGAAATTATCAGCCGGCAATACACTATCCATATCCATATCAATCCTTGCATCTACACAAACAACATCAATAATTTTTCCATCGATGGTATGTGCCTGGTATTGAGCTGTGGTTACATCATGTGAACCGCCGAGAATCAATACTTTTTTTCCCAGTAACAATAATTCATGCACCACCATTCTCAATGCTGCATAACTATCCTGCATGCTGGCCCCGCATTTAACATTCCCCAAATCGGCCACAGCCACTTCTGTATGCCAATGATATAATTTATAAAATTCTGAACGAACAGCATCCGGACCATCGGTATGAACAAACTGGATACCTCCGCCACGCGTTTCTCCACAACCTACCAGCACAAGGTCTGCATGGTCAATATCCGGGAACACTTCATCATATACGGCAATATGTTTTCCTAACTGCGTATCCTTAAAGCCTTCATCATTTGATAGCTGAGCAATATTTACCGGTTCCAGGAAATCTGTAATCGTTTGTAGCGACATGCGTAGTTTTTTCAGAGCAATAACGTTAATTGCGACTGAAAATTGTGTTGGCTAAAGTCAGAAAGACCGGAAGTCGGGAAGTATGGAAATACCTAGTCGGTATATTTGTAACCTACCCCCCTTACTGAATGAAAATAGCGGGGATTACGACTGTCTTCTTCAAAATATTTTCTGAAACTCAGGATAAAATTATCAATGGTTCTCGTAGTTGGATACACATTATAACCCCAAACCACCTGCAGAATTTTTTCGCGGGTTACTACATCACCTTTATTCTCAATGAGCAATTTAAGTAACATGGCTTCTTTCTTACTCAATTCTATATGTTGTCCGTTCCAGCTAATAGCATCCTGCGCCTTGAAATCAATTTTATTCTCGCCAAATTCATAACTGTCTCCTATGGTTTCTTTTTCCAGCATTTTCTTGTTCTTCTCAATCAGTTTTTCTACACGTAATAACAGTTCTTCCAGGTTAAATGGCTTGGTCAGGTAATCATCAGCCCCTTTTTTAAGTCCAAGCACACGATCGGTACTGCTGTTCTTTGCACTTAAAATGAGAATAGGCACTTCATTATTATTCACGCGGATGCTTTCTGTTACAGCAATTCCGTCCACTTCAGGCAGCATGATATCCAGTACAATAAGATCAAAATATTCGTTGGCTACTTTTTTCAGTGCTTCGGTACCATTAAAAGCTGAGCTTACCTCATAACCCTCCATTTCGAGATTGAGCTTTAACGCCTCATGAAGATTCTCTTCGTCTTCTACCAGTAGTATGGTTGCCTTGGGATTTGTCATACCTGTTCTAATGTGACCACAAAATTACTACCCTGTGGCTGATTATCTGTCACAGAAATGTAGCCATTATGGCTTTTTACGATCCGACTACAGAGGTAAAGCCCCAAACCGGTGCCTTTTGCGCTGCGTGTATTTTCATTTCCAACCCTATAAAATTTATCAAAAATTTTTCTTTTCTCTTCTTCTGCTATGCCAATACCTTCATCAGTAACAATTAGCTCCAGTTTTTTCCCCTCCGACCGCAACCCGATTTTAATAAGGCTTTCTTTGGGTGAATATTTCATGGCGTTTTCCAGCAGGTTATTCACCAGCATTTGTAACAACAGTTGTTCGCCGTTGAGGTAAAGACCTTCTGTTATATTTTCCGCTACTGTTCTTTGAGGAAACCGGTTTCTGAAATCGTCAATACAGCCTTCCACAAGATCCGAGAAATTGATTTCTTCTTTATTTGTTGCATAAGCTCCCGCTTCCAATTGCGCCGCCAATAAAATGTTATTGCACAACATATTCAGCCGGTTGGCTTCCTGGAGAGTGTTGGCAATTAATTTTTGCTGCTTTTCTTCTTCCAGTTTTCTTTTTTGCAGGGTTTCAAGATTTAGTCTTGTAATGGCTATCGGCGTCTTTAACTCGTGTGTTACAGCCATCATGAAATTCTGTTGCTGCTGCGATAACAGTAACTGCCGGCGCGTGGCTCTGAAAACAAATACGGCTCCCACCAGTATCAATGCAAGAAATGTAACGCCCTCTCCGATGTACTGAGCGGTTTTTCGTTTTTTGGCCGTTTCTATCTGTGTAACTTTTTCGAAATATTGAGGATCGTCTTTTACAAGTTCCAGTAAACGGACGTTGGTAATATTACTGTTCTGTTTTTCAAGCGCAATAAACCACCAGATTAATGCAGCAACTATGTATGACAGTAGTATCCAGTAAACTACTGTTACAACAGTAAGCTTTTTACTGGTTTTCAAATTCATGGCTGTACTTTTTCTACACGAATACCCGCACTCAGTACATAACCCAATGGATCTTCGCGCATGGCCTGCTGCAGTTTGAATGTGTATGTGCCCTTTTTTAAACGAATGGGGGCCTGGGTAATACGGGGCCTTCTGTCGAATATATCATCCATTCCGCTTCCCAGCCAACCTTTGGTATTATCGGCCAGACTGATATCCAGCAACTGGGTTCTTGGTGTGTCGTTGGGTGACTGTGTAGTGATGTTGAGCCAGATATTATTATAACGATAAGCATCGGTATGCCTGATCACTACATAGATATGATAGAAGGAACTGGTATCTGATATATCAAATTTTATCAATGGCTCGCGGACTACCGGCCATTCATGAGCAGAAAATCTTTCTGTTCTTTCAAACACATCATTGGTTCCACAGGCTATCAGAAAAATGCCTGAGAATAAAAGGATATAATATACCGGCTTCACTTATTAAGATTAATGCTTGGTTAATACGTATGACCAGTGTTTATTACAACACATTCAATATCTGTTCTTTGGCTTTTTCGAGTTCATCTTTCATCAGGATGACTGTTTGCTGTATCTGCGAATCATAGGCTTTTGAACCCATGGTATTGATTTCGCGACCAAACTCCTGTAGAATAAAAGAGAGCTTTTTCCCTTTACCTGCTTCTTTATCTGCAAGGATAGACCGGAAATAATCGCAGTGGTTTTTTAAACGTACCTGCTCTTCACTGATATCGATTTTTTCAATGTAATAGATCAGTTCCTGTTCCATGCGGTTGGGATCATAATTCTCCTTGCCTACATTCTCTTCCAGTACTTTTACAATTCCTTCTTTGATCTTTGTTCTACGCAATGGTTCCAGTTCGGAGATGGTTTTTTGATGCGCTTCAATATTGCCTAAACGCAATAGCAGATCTGATTCCAGTGAACGACCTTCATCTCTTCTATGTTCACTCAACTCGTTGATGGCTGCTTTTAAAACTGCCTCAAATCCCTTCCATTCCTCATCATTTAACATTTCGGTAGATGGTGTAATAACATCAGGCAATTTCAGGATAGTACTGAGGATATCTCCTGTTTGTAATTGTAACTCATCTGCCAGCTCTGCAACAGGCTGGTAATATGCTTTTGCCAGTTCTTTATTGATAGATACAGGTTTGCTGGCTCCGTTTTGTTTAATGGTGATAACACATTCAACACTTCCTCTTTGGAGCCCTTCATTCAACAGATTCCTGATTTCAAACTCGAATGGTTTTAAAAGTGCGGGAATATTCAAACGCAAATCGAATTGTTTACCATTTAAGGAACGGGTTTCTACCAGGTAGGTTTTATCGCCAATGGTTTGTTCGGACCTTCCATAACCTGTCATTGAATATAGCATAGTCTTTCTGTTGGATGGTAAAAGTAGTTGAAATGAGTGAAAAACAATGCAGGGCAATGAGTTGACTGTTACAGCACATAGCTATAATCCGTTTCTGTGAATATGATACAGGTAGTTACCCGGAATGGAAAGATCCAACTCTATATTATAGTTGCCTGCCTTGGTAATACGTATCGCATCTGCATCGTAATCAGGTATATGATCAATTGCAGGCCATTCATTACCAAATCGGATAGCATTATCATTGTTGGCCCTGAAACTTAACTCACCTTCAGTTAGGTTAATATTCAGGCGCCATATACAACTGTTCGTAGGATCCTGCGTCATTACTGCGTCCATCTTGCCTGTATTTTGAACAGCCGATCCGATGATTCCCCAGGAATTAATTTTTGTATAAAACCATTTATTGGTATTCGTACTGGCGTGTACAAGATAAGTGCCTTTACCCCCAAAAATAGAAAGTGGAGTGCCTTTCACTCCAAACATACTATTCCCAATATGCCCAAAAATAAAATCCGACCATTGGTTGCCGCGTACAAATAAAAACTGTGGGTACTCAATTGGAAAATATATATAACCCTCATATTCCCTTTCGCCAGGCTTTGAAACAATTCTTGGTGCAAGCAAAGGATCCCATGACTGATAGTTGCCGGGTAAAGTAAAGAAATCCGGACTCGGATAGGCTATTATATGTCGATAAGTAGTAACTTTTATAAGTACCTGATCAGAATAATAAATTTCATCCCCACTCACTATTTTTTGATTATATGCCACCTGTCGCATGTATTTAATTCTTGCTGCTACATCGCCTGCATCACCAGGGTCAATCAATTTATGCATGAGCTGATTGAATTCCTCCACTGAAAAACCGGCTGCCAGACTACTCCCCAAAGGAACTTCTACCGGGTTCTCGAACTGGTCATCTTTTAAAGAGAACTGAAGTGTATAATAGATGGCATCTGTCACTGTACTTCCATTATAGTCCCAACTGAAACGAATCGCATTCATTTTTGCGTTGGCTTGAAAAAGTGCAATTACAGATGAAGAAATGCTGAGTGACAGGGAAGGAAGATGATCATGCACCACTACTTTTGCAAAGTCTACCTGTTTCTTACAAAAGAAAAGGGGCACTACAAACATGCAGGTAAACAGCAGGAAATGGTGGGGCAGTTTTCTCATTATCAATCCAATTAAAATCCTTCAATAACAGACACACAAGTGCCAACTAACATTGAAAATGGATATTGGAATTTTAACGAGGGGGAAATAATAATTTAGATCTGCAGAATCCGTATTAACACAAAAGTATATCGTAGTTTTTTCTTGTCATAGTAGATATGATAAGGTTTTCAGGTAGTCTGAAAATGAAGATATTGTCGTATTTATACGACAAAAAAGAATGCATATTTAACTTCGGGAAGGAAAAATGACACAGAAAATCGGGTAACTGATTAAAAATCAATACCTACCCATTTACGCTTGCTCTTGGCGTATTTTTCAAAATTGAATTTATAGAGCTTGCCGGGTCTATGTGGTACATCCTGTTCCATTTCATTGATATCGATCAACAGGTCCATGGATGCGAATTTTTTACGGAAATTTCTTCTGTCTAAACTTACGCCCAGTATGGCTTCGTAGAGATTCTGCAATTCACGCAAAGAAAATTTTTCTGGTAACAGGTTAAAACCCAATGGATGTTCCTGTATTCTTTTCTGTAACCAGGTATGACATTCATCTACAATTAGTTTATGATCAAACGCCATTTCTTTTATGGTATTTACATTGTACCAGTCAAGATCGTTGTCGTGTATCTTTAATTCGTGATGGTTAATGTTCAGCAGAGAACAATAAGCAATGGTAACAACCCTGC
>DPWF01000347.1:30566-33557 GCA_003526435.1 Chitinophagaceae bacterium
CGGGTGACGTCCGGGTCCACCAAAAACTTTTACCTGTTCGAGGAAAACATCGCTCATACCTGTTCTCTGTTTCAGTACACGATATGCTGCTTCATTCAGGTCTTCATTATCCTGCACAATGTCACCGAGTAATGAGTATTGTCCATTATAAATTTCAAGGTCACTTTTAATCAGGAGTACTTTCAGTTTATTTTCTTCAAAACCAAAAATTACACAATCAACTGTGAGCGGTACTGTAGGATATGTTTGTACCAGTTGTACTGCATCTTTTACCATATGGTTTGTTGTGGCCACGGCAGCGCTTGTTTTCTTCATTGGGTACTCTTCAATTTTCGGCGAAACAATCGCCTGCTAAGGGTGGGGCAAGATACAAAGTTTACAAATAAGCTGTATGTCTCAACAAATCAAACCCGTTTATCCGATTAGCAATTAACTTTATCTTGTAAAATAGCGCTATGTATTCTTCCGACTTAACACGTCAGTTACAAAATCTTACAACCGATTTACTAAAAGAAACAGGTCTTTCAGGGTCATCTGTTTCACCTGATCATATTAATAAATTAAGACAGGTTTTACAATTTCATGAGTACCGCTATTATGTGCTCAACGATCCACTGATTGCCGACCAGGAGTACGACCTGTTGTATAAAAGACTAGAAAAAGCAGAGAAAGATCAACCCGAACTGGTAAGAGCCGACTCCCCCACTCAACGTGTTGGCAATAGCCTTAACAGCCAGTTTGTAACAGTGAGCCATCTTGTACCCATGCTGAGCTTAGATAACAGTTATAACGCTGAGGACCTGATTGATTTCGACCGGAAAGCAAGAGAATTAACGAATTTGGATGAGATTGAATATTGTATTGAGCCCAAATTCGACGGTGCCAGTATTTCATTGATCTATGAAAATGACCAATTGGTGCGTGCTGCTACAAGAGGTGATGGTGTGGAAGGCGAAGAAATTACCAATAATATCCGACAGATACGTTCTATTCCTCTTTCTGCTGATTTTTCATCAGCAGGTATTCAGCAGGTGGAAATAAGAGGTGAGGTAATCATGAGCAAGCAATCTTTCAACAGGTATAATGAACTACTGGCTACCAGAAACCTGTCTCCACTGGCCAATCCGCGTAATGCTGCTTCTGGTAGTTTACGCATGAAAGATCCCAAAGATGTGGCAGAGAGAGGATTGGATGCTTTTTTGTACCATATCAGTTTTTATACAAAAGCGTCCGGAAGTCCGGAAGTCCGGAAGTCAGAAGAATTACTGGCGACACATAGCGGTAATCTTTCCTTGTTGTGGCAGCTCGGGTTTCGTTCTCCGGAGAGAGAAAAAAGAGTGGTGAAAGGTATCCAGGGTGTAATTGATTATTGCCTGTCTTTTGAAGCCGGCAGAGATGATCTTCCTTATGAAATTGATGGCATGGTGATTAAAGTGAATGACCTTCATTTGCAGGAACAGATGGGTATGACTTCTCATCATCCACGATGGGCTATTGCATTTAAATTCAAGGCCAGACAGGCTACCACAAAACTGCGCAGTGTAGAGTTTCAGGTTGGAAGAACCGGTGCAATTACACCAGTGGCCAAACTCGACCCCGTTTACCTCGGGGGGGTTACTGTAAGTAGCATCTCAATTCATAATGAAGAGTATATCAAAGAAAAAGACCTGAAGATTGGTGACACAGTGTTGATTGAAAGAGCAGGTGATGTAATTCCTCAGATCGTTAAATCGCAAAGTGAATTAAGAGATGGTACAGAACAAAGTATTCTGTTTCCGAAACAATGCCCCGTTTGTAACAGTGAGTTATTTAAGGAAGAGGGAGAGGCGGTATGGCGCTGTATAAATATTGAATGTGAAGCACAGGTGGTAGAGAAAATGATTCATTTTGTAAGCAAAGATGCCATGGATATCAAAAGTTTTGGAGAGGCCAATGTTCGGAAGTTTTATGAAATGGGTTTATTAAAAGATATTCCTGGCATATATACACTCGATTTTGAAAAGATTGGTCAACTTGAAGGCTTTGGAAAGAAAAGTCTTGATAATCTTACAGTAGCTATTGAAGCTTCTAAGCAACAGCCGTTGCATCGTTTGGTATATGGACTCGGTATTCGTTTTGTAGGTGAAACAACTGCCAAAACACTGGCCAATGCAGTTGAACACCTGCTCGATTTTAAAAATAAAACAGAAGAAGAGTTGCAACAATTGGAAGATGTAGGCACTAAAGTAGCCAAAAGCATTCATCAGTTTTTCAGTAATGAACAAAACATTCATATGCTGGAACACCTGGAACAGCTTGGCCTTGAGCTTAAAAACAAAAAGAAAGAAATTGGCGAAAGTGGTAGTTTACAGGGTCAGACTTTTCTGTTTACCGGCACATTAAACCAGATGAAAAGAAGTGAAGCAGAAGCACTGGCAGAACAACATGGCGGACAGATTGTTAGTGGGGTAAGTAAAAATCTTAATTACTTAGTTGTGGGTGAAGATGCCGGCAGCAAACTGGAGAAAGCAAAAAAAATTAATACTATTAAAATCATTACGGAAGCAGAATTCCTGGAATTGATTGCAACACAATAAAACTATGTTACAGAACAGTACCCTCAAATTTCTGAAAGACCTGAAGAAAAACAACCACAAGACATGGTTTGATGAAAACAGAAAAGTATATGAAGCTGCTAAAGCCAATTATGCAAGTCTTGTAACCGAAGTCATTAAAGGTTTAGGAAAGAAAGATGCATCTATCGCTTCTCTCACAGCTAAGGAATGTATTTTCCGCATCAACCGGGATGTTCGCTTCAGCAAGAATAAGGACCCGTATAAAACCAACATGGGTATGTACCTGAGCAGGGGTGGGAAAAAATCACTTTTTTCCGGTTATTATTTTCATCTGGAACCAGGTGGTAAGAGTTTTGCGGCTGGTGGTCTATGGATGCCAGAAGCCGATGTTATAAAAAAAGTAAGACAGGAAATTGATTATAACTGGGAGGAGTTC
>DPWF01000264.1 GCA_003526435.1 Chitinophagaceae bacterium
TTCAATATCGTTTGGATTGATATCTACCAAACGGCTCTGTCCGATTGAGCCAACAAAATTACCACCGTCGTAGTTACCTGAAGTATTGGTTACACGGTTAGTAGCATTGTTCACAATCACACCATCAATAATGTACAATGGTTCTGATGATGATGAAATGGAACTGATACCTCTCAGACGAACAGATATACCACCTGCAGGATCACCTGAGTTTTGAGAGATCTGGGCTCCGGCTGTTTTACCCTGTAAAGCAGCCAGTACATTGCCGGTTGCTCCTTTGTTCAGGTCCTCAGCATTCACTGAACTGATATAACTTCCCAACTGTCGACGGGTGGTACCCTGTGAGTTACCGGTTACGATTACTTCGTCGAGTTTGGAAACGTCTTCTGTAAGTTCTGCATTCACCGTATAGCTATTGTTAGCTGCGGTTACTGTTAAAGAAGATTGTTGTGTTTTGTACCCGGTACTGGAAAAAACAATTGTGTATGTACCTGGTTTGAGTGCAGCAGTAAAATTAAATGTACCTGATGCGTCGGTTGCAGCACCTGTACCATTTTCTCTTACAACTACAGAAGCTGCTTCAACAGCAGCGCCGCCTTTGGCGGTAACTTTTCCGGAAATGCGAACCTGCGCAATACCGGCTGCCATAAATAGTGTTGTCAGCATCAGCAGGAATGCTGCTTTTACACTACCCGGCTTCATAAGCGANNGTGTTATTTTCATATTTCAGCGTTTATAGATGGTTACAAAATAGTAATACCATGTTTTTTATACGGTTCGAATAAAGGATTAGAAGGATCCAATTCTGTAATCATTGTATCAATCTCATCCAATCCGCAAATCATTAATTTCTGGTGTGTGTTTACTTTCTCAGCGATGGACAATACAACAGTTTTTTCTGCTGCCTGTATCATGGCTTTCTTTACCTGTATTACTTCCCAGTCATTATCGGTAATACCCGTTTCATCAATGGCGTTGATACCCATGATACAGAGATCGGCTTTAATACCACTGATTTTCGAGATGGCTTCGCCACCCACGGCAATCTGTGAACTCTTCGAAATTTTATCGCCCAGGAAAATCACTTCAATATTAGGATGCTGCGCATATTCATGGGCTGCAGGAATACTTCCGGTAAAAAAAGTGGCATTTAAATCGGAAGGAAGTAGTCTTGCCATTTCAATAATAGTGGTACCACCGGTTGTAAGAATAAACATATTGTTCCGGATAAGGGGAACTACTTTTTGCGCAATCAATCTTTTACTGTCCGCCTTATATACATCCGATTTAAGAAAAGAACTGTGAAACGATTTCGACAATGCACCACCATGTACCTTAATAATCTTATCCATATCGGCCAGTTCATTCAGGTCGCGACGAATCGTATCTTCGGATACATTGATTTCATTACTGAGGTCGGAGGAAAGTATACGGTTGTGCAGGTCAATCTGCCGGAGTATATAAGCTTGACGTTCGGTTTTCAGCATAGCAGCATGGATATATTATCCTAAAATTAATGCAGGAACTTGCGCATTTCCAAAAATATCTTGCATGAAATTGCAGAAAAATGCGTTTTTAAGTCTAATTTAAACCCATGAACCAGAATATAGCGGCACTCTATAAAATTGCAAATAAGCCTGAAAGAACAATAATTGGTTTGATGAGTGGCACTTCTGTTGACGGGCTTGATGTGGCTTTGTGCCGTTTCTCTGGTCAGGGTATGGATACAAACCTGCAATTGCTTGCATTTGAGACTATATCTTATAACGCTGCATTTAAAAATCAGATAAAGTCTGTTTTTTCCAAACGGCAGGTTGATCTTGAAAAAGTTTGCCTGCTCAATGCCTGGGTGGCCCTGGAACATGCAAAGATTATCCTTGACTGTCTGAACAAATGGCAAAAAGATCCTGCTGATGTAGACCTGATTGCCAGTCATGGACAAACCATCTACCACGCCCCGAAATTTCTCCACCCGGATGATGAATTTGGCAATGCCACTTTACAGATTGGTGATGGCGATCATATGGCTGTAGCTACGGGTATTATTACACTGAGCGATTTCAGACAGAAACATGTAGCCGCGGGAGGTGAAGGTGCCCCTTTAGCTGTTTATGGCGACTACCTGATTTTCAGCAATAAAAACGAGAACAGGATCATGCTGAATATTGGAGGTATTGCCAACTTTACCTACCTGCCCTCCAGCCTCGACGCCAGCGCTGTTTTCAGTACCGATGTAGGAACAGGCAACACGTTGATGGATGCTTATATACAGGAACATTTTCCAGGTAAATATTTTGATGAACATGCGGCACTTGCCCAACAAGGTTCCATTAACAATGCCTTACTGCATGCTTTAAAACAAAACGCATTTTTTACAAACGATTTTCCCAAAACCATCGGCCCCGAACTTTTTAACCTGCAGTATTTAACCAATGCCTTACAAACATCAGGTAACATTAATCTGTCGCATGCAGATATTATGGCTACACTTAACCGGTTCTCTGCCGATATGATTGTAGATGCTTTACAAAGAAGTATGGGCACAAGAAAAGACTTTGTGGCATATGTAAGTGGCGGTGGTATGCACAACCCATTACTCATGCAACATATCAAAGAACAATTACCCGGTATAGTTTTCAAAAACACAGAAGAACTGGAAGTGAACCCAGACGCAAAAGAAGCCGTACTCTTTGCCATACTGGCCAATGAAGCGGTTTGTGGTGGTGAAGTAAAACTGGGCGCAGGTAGAAATGGCATCCCAGCCGTAAGTATGGGTAAGATCAGTTTTCCCAGATAATAAATAAAACGACTCCTCTTCTCCCTTTCTCCCTTTCTCCGTGCAGAAAGACTCAGCCTGATCTATTTGCTGAATGTTTTGCATGGAGAAAGGGATTTTTTTACTTTAAAAGATGTATTTTAAAATCAAAAAAATGAAACCATACTTTCTTNNTTGTTACTGTTCTGATGTTTACAGTACAGCTTTTATCTGCACAGACAAATACCATCGAGAAAAAGAAATTTCATTTCGGCCGTGAGCAGGACACTACTGCCGGCTACGCCCAGGTGGTGAAAGTAGATAATATACTGTATGTATCCGGAACCGTATCGACCGATATTAGTTCCGCCGGTATTCAACGGATCTATCAGACCATTGAAAGAAGCCTAAATTATTTTGGCGCAAGTCTGCAAAATGTAGTAAAAGAAAACCTGTACACAACAGATATTGAGGCTATGAAAACCCACAATGAAGCACGTAAGAAAATGTACAAAGGTGATTATCCTGCTGCTACATGGGTACAGATCAGCAGGCTATATATGCCGGATGCAAAACTGGAGATTGAAGTGATTGCTCACCTGCCTAAAGAGAAATAATTTTTTATCGCCTGCTGGCTATCAGCAGATTCAGATCGGTAAACTTCAGATCGAAACGCTGGCTGATATAAAAATCGGTAAGTGCCCCTTTAAACATGTATATCCCCTCCCGGAGGTTAAAGTTGTGCCATACCATTTCTTCCAGTCCACCTTCATCGCTGATGGATAACATTAAAGGCATGAGTACATTACTGATGGCCTGGCTCGCCGTTCTTGCAAAACCACTGGGAATATTCGGTACACAGTAATGAATTACATCGTGTTTTACAAAAGTAGGTTGCTGATGACTTGTTAATTCACTTGTTTCAAAACAACCACCACGATCAATCGCTACATCAATGATAATACTACCCGGACGCATGGCTGCCACCATTTCTTCTGTAACAACCACCGGCGCCCTTCCATATTCATTACTCAACGCACCTACCGCTACTTCACAGGTTTTTAATTGTTTGGAAAGAATTCTCGGTTCCAGTACACTGGTCCAGATACGCTGCCCCAGGTTATTCTGTAATTGCTTTAAACGGTATACATTGTTATCAAACACTTTCACAGATGCTCCCAATGCCAATGCATTACGCGTGGCAAATTCACCTACAATACCCGCACCTACAATCACTACTTTGGTGGGTGGAATACCGCTGATACCTCCCAGCAAAACACCTTTACCTTTATTGAAACTACTCAGGTACTGTCCGGCAATCAGCATCACCGCACTACCGGCTATTTCACTCATGCTTCTTACAATAGGATAAGTACCGCTTTCATCTTTGAAATTTTCAAAACTCAGTGCGGTTATTTTTTTCTCCATCATTTTCTCGATATACTCTTTTCGCAAAGCCGATAAATGAATGGGAGAAACAATGGTCTGGTTCATTTGCAGCAACGGCATATCTTCTGCAACAGGAGGAGCACTTTTTACAAGAATGGGGCATTTAAAAATGGCTTCCCGGTCGTACACAATAGTAGCACCGAGTTCTGCATAATCCCGGTCTGAATAATGACTCCCCTCACCTGCATTGTGTTCAACCACTACCTGGTGTCCATTTGAAACCAGTACACCAACAGCATCAGGTGTTAAAGCAATCCGGTTTTCCTGGAAAGCAATCTCTTTGGGAATACCAATATGCAGTTTAGCACCCTGGGGTTTTACATCCAGTGTTTCTTCAAGGGTTTCATATGAGAAAGAAGTGCTGATAGAAGGTTTACTGGTTGCCATTGCTGTTTATTGGTTGGTTGTATACTGTACAGAGGATTAAAGTTAACGTATTCCCGGCAGAATCAAATTGCTTCCGCATCTGTATACAAACGTCTTGTTGTGGTATCAAGCAGTTGCAGGTAAACATGAAACGTATTGTCTGGTAAAAGTCCTGCGGCTTTTTCGGGCCATTCAACGAAACAATATTGTTCGCTGGTAAGATGATCTTCAATACCAGCCATTATTGCTTCTTCTTCGTCTTTTATCCGGTACCAATCCATATGAAGCAATACACCTGCTTCTTTACTCTGGTACTGGTTAACAATGGCAAATGTTGGACTGCTGATGGCATCTTCAACACCCAGGTATTCACACAAAGCATGGATAAATGTTGTTTTACCTGTACCCATCTCTGCATGAAAGGCCCAGACCTTATGTTTTTTTCCCTCAGCCCATAAAGCTTTTGCCACCTGCCCAATTTGTGCCATTCCAAAAATTGCATCCATACTGCAAATGTACGTTCTGGAGTGAGAAGTCGGAAAGACAGTAAAACGGAAGTGCGGAGTAAAAGACTGATAATGATTGAAAATTATACAGCCATCGATCCAATTTATACCACCGGCAAGACATCTTACCTGTCTCATAATCTTTCGGACTTTCGGTCTTTCCGACTTCTCTCTTCTGCAACATAGATGTAATAATATTCTTCTCATATCGAAAGAACCCGCTATTACGATTCGGTAAATTTGCATAGTGAATAAATCACCCCTAATATTTGAATGATGGAAAAAGTGAACTGGAAAGTAGAAGGTATGACCTGCACCAACTGTGCCCTTACAGTTGACAAATACCTGCAATCAAAGGGTATGAAAAATGTAAAAGTAAATTTTATTGGTGGCGATGTCAGTTTTGAAACAACCGATACTACTATTACAAAAGATATAGCGAAAGGAATAAACGGTTTGGGTTACCATGTAGCCAATCATGGACATGATGAAGATGAACGTCCAAAAAAATGGCTGTCAACACATTTACAGCGTTTCTGGTTTTGTTTTGTTTTTACTGCGCCATTAATGCTTCACATGATTCCGGGCGTGCATATTCATGTGCTGATGAACCCTTATGTACAACTGGCTTTAACCATTCCGGTTTTTATCGTGGGTATGGATTTCTTTGGCAGAAGTGCCATCAAAAGTATATGGAAAGGCATACCCAATATGAATGTACTGATTGCCATTGGCGCAGTTGCTGCATTTGGTTATAGCTTATATGGTACCATCATTGGTCGTGCTGAAGAATTTTTATTTTATGAAACAGCAGCCACTATCATTACACTGGTATTTCTCGGTAACTGGATGGAGGATCGCTCCGTTGAAACAACACAGGCCGCACTGAAAAAACTGGCCACTACTCAAAAATCCATGGCTAATATGATCGCTTACGACGATCAGCACCAGGAGCATATTTTTCCTGTTGAAAGTACCAGTCTGAAAGTAGGCGATCTGCTGCTGATTAAAAGTGGTGAACAGGTGCCCATGGATTGTAAAATTCTCTGGGGTGAGGCTCAGGTAAATGAAGCCATTATCTCTGGTGAAAGTGTGCTCGTATTCAAACAAATGAAGGACCACCTGATTGGCGGAAGCATCCTTGAAAGTGGCACAGTAAAAACCTATGTTACTGCTGTTGGAGATGACACTGTTTTATCGGGTATACTGAAAATGGTGAGGGAGGCTCAAACTGAAAAGCCACCCGTTCAGCAACTGGCCGATAGAATAAGTGCCATTTTTGTACCTACAGTAGTTAGCATTGCCGTGATTACCGTATTGGCCAATTATTTCCTGGTCGATCATGGTTTCAGCACAAGCCTGTTAAGGGGTATTGCCGTACTGGTAATTTCCTGCCCCTGTGCCATGGGTCTTGCCACACCTGCTGCTATTGCTGTTGGACTGGGTCGTGCAGCCCGAAATGGCATCCTGTTTAAAAATGCCAAAAGCCTGGAAATATTTAAAAGTATTAAGCAGGTAGTGTTCGATAAAACAGGTACACTCACTACAGGTCATTTTAATATTGTTGGTTTTTCAGTACAACATACTTCAGTTTCACAGGAGGAATTTCAGCGTATTGCTTTTTCACTCGAAAAATATTCCAATCACCCCATTGCCAATGCCATTGCCCGTAGCTGGAAATCAAAAGATGAAACCAGATGGGCAACCATTGAAGAAGTGAAAGGATTAGGAATGAAAGCGGTCGACAAAGAAGGTAACAATTACATAGCAGGTTCATTTAAAACAGCTACACAGTTTACAAATGATGCATCACATAATGTTTATATCATTCGCAACAATGAGTTATTGGGTTGGATAGATGTGGCTGATGAAATAAGACCTGAATCAAAAACCGTCATCAGTGCTTTAAAGGCGAAAGGTATTCGTACCATTTTATTGAGTGGAGACCAGAAAGACAAGTGTGAAAAAGTAGGAAAAGCATTAGGTATCGATACCATCTTTGCAGAACAAACGCCGGAACAAAAGCTGGAAAAGATTGCTGCATTCAACGCAGCAGTACCAACAGCTATGGTGGGAGATGGTATAAACGATGCCCCTGCATTGGCAAAAGCTACAGTAGGCATATCACTTAGCGATGCTTCACAGGTAGCCATGCAAAGTGCACAGGTGGTATTGATGAATCATGGACTCAAAAACCTGCCCCTGGCGCTCGGATTGGGTAAACATACTTACATCACCATCAAGGAAAATCTCTTCTGGGCCTTTGCCTACAATATTGTAGCCATACCCGTTGCTGCCCTGGGTTACCTAAATCCAACATTTGGCGCATTGGTAATGGGTTTGAGTGATGTGGTGCTGGCCATCAATTCTGTAAGATTGAATTTTAAGAGAGTAATATAAAAGCATCGGGGGATCAAGGAATCAAGCCACAGGAAACAAGGAACACAAGCGCATCATTTACCACCCGAACTGATAACTTACAGACGCTACAAATGAACGGGTAAGTCCGTCGGGTCTTGTATCACGTACCACAAAAGGGGTAGCCAGGCTCAACTGTAAAGACTGTTGCTGATTGAGACGATAACCAATCTGCAGGTTGGCGTTGAGGGTGAGACCTGATGATCCTTTTATATTTTCCCTTTTTCCAAAAATATTTTCATAACTGTCTTCTCCCAAATGATAAATAGCCAACAGGTTGGGGTTAAAACTCCATTTAGCCGTTTTCGATTTTAATGGATAGCCTACCCGCCATAACACATCGGCTTTTCTGCGAAACAGGTTGGTGGTTGGAAATGTTCCGGGTAATGGCGCCTGCTCCATAATAAAACTGTTTCGGTTTTGTTGCACTACAGGTAACTGAACAGCCACATTCATATCAAGTTTACCTGCGTCAAATGCAGCTCCCAATATCAAATCGTAAGTACCTAAACTGGTCTGGTAAACCATTGGCAACGATACATTGCGGATCTTTAAGTTTGATTGATTAAAAGGCAGTTTAACACCCCCCAGCAAGTGTACCATTTTACCAGATGATGTTTTAATGCCATACCGGAGGGTTGAATAAATATCGCCGAGGTTAAACACTGTACCATAATTTCCATTTACATATGCCAGTACAATTTTATTATCCCATTGCAGTTTTTTTGAAATTTGTCTGGAATAACTCACTGACAGTGTAGCAAGGCTGGTATTTTCTTCACCACGCAAATAGGCAAGCTCTGTTTGTATATTGTTTTTGCTGGCTGCTGCCGGACGTAATGGGATGGTGCAAAAGCCTGCATCACTGCAACCTTGTGCAAACAATTGATTATTTGCAACTATAACAAATAACAGGCTCAGGATAATGATTTGTTTTTTATTGAAGACTTGCATAGCTGAACAGGTGATTATATTGTTGACAATGAATAAGTACAAACGGATAAGCAGAAAGGTTGGTTCCCGCAGGAATAGTATAATACTGAGTACCTGTGTTTGACTGAAGATTACCGAGGTTCAAATGATTACCAGGTGTGGCGGCCTGTGAGAGATATACTTTTAAGTCGGGACCAGCACTCACAGAAAAACTATCGAGTTGTACCTGTAATCCGGAAGGCTGTTGTATAATTTTTACCACTCCCATTACCTGTATACCTGCTGTGGGATACAGTACACCACGTTTTAACGCAGGCTGAACAGGCAACCGAGCAGTAACCGGGGGATTATTATTTTGTAACGCAGTTTTTAAAGCACCACTTTCTTTTGTACAGGCTGTTAGTCCAATGGCCACACAAAAAAACCATATATAAATTTTCATACCGGGCAATTTGCCGGGTAGACGGAGGGTTGAGATTGGCCTTACAAAAATTTTCTGATTCTTTTAAGGATGACAGTATTGTATTGAACAAGAAGAGCATTTAGTAAAATCAAACACTATAGCAAAGAAAAAACCGCCGCTGAAATCAGCAGGCGGTTTTCATTGTATTTACTAACAATTTTCATCTCAAATTAACTACATCCCATACTGTTACCACAGTTCAAACACTTGTAACAAGTACCCGAACGAATGGTGATATGTCCGCAGGTGTTACAGGCCGGTGCATCGCTCTGCATGTTTTTAGCAGCGGCATTTACAGCATCCAGTCCACCGGCTTCTGCTTTTACAGAGGCTGCGGCTCTTTGTAATTTCTGTGGTTGTGCTGCCGGTGTTGCATTGGCAGATGGTGCGGTTACACGCACACTGCTTAACTCAGGCTTGCCGAGTAAAGTAGCGTCGCCATCATCTTCTCCGGTGTTACCAATGGTTGGGCGATCGAGTACATGTACCAGATCTGTTCTGCCTAAATATTCATACGCCAATGCACGGAATACAAAATCTACAAGTGAAGTAGTGGTTTTGATATTCGGATGATCTACCATACCAGATGGTTCAAACTTGGTGAACACAAATTTCTCTACAAACTCTTCCAATGGTACACCATATTGTAAACCAACAGAAACAGCAATAGCAAAACAGTTCATAAAGCTGCGGAGTGTTGAACCTTCTTTGGCAAGATCAATAAAGATTTCACCCAATGTTCCATCAGCATATTCACCTGTGCGTAAGAAAATAACCTGACCACCAATTTTCGCTTTCTGTGTAAAGCCCCGACGTTTGGCTGGCAGTGATTTTTTCTCTACGATGGTCGACAACTGGCGCTTCAGTTTGGTATCGGTAGAAGCATTCATACGCTTCTGTACTTCTTCCAGTAATTCGTCAACGGTTAACTGACTCAGGTCTACAATATTGGAGCCTGTTTCAGCTACAGCAGTTTCTTCACTTGCAGCCTGTAACTTGTCGCTTGAATCTTCTTCTTTCTTTTTCTTATCAGATTTATTACTCAATGGCTGACTCAACTTAGAACCATCACGATAGAGTGCATTGGCTTTCAAACCTAACTGCCAGCTCAGTAAATAACAATCTGCAATTTCTTCTACAGATGCTTCATGCGGCAGGTTGATGGTTTTGGAGATGGCTCCACTCAGGAATGGCTGACAAGCTCCCATCATGCGGATATGTCCGTATGCGTGTATATAACGCTCTCCTTTCTTACCACATTTGTTGGCGCAGTCGAATACTTTCAGGTGTTCTTCTTTCAGGTATGGCGCACCTTCAATGGTCATGGTTCCGCATACATAGTCGTTGGCGGCATCAATCTGTTCTTCTGTAAACCCTAATGCTTCGAGCAGGTTAAAGCTCCAGTCGGCATATTGCTCTTCTTTGAACCCTAAACGCTGCATGCACTCATCACCCAAAGTAAAACGGTTGAAGATGAAACCAATTTCAAATGCCGATTTAGCGGCACCATTCAGTTTGGCAATTTCTTCAGCGGTAAATCCTTTGGTGGCAAGTGTTTCATTATTGATATAAGGAGCGCCATCAAATGATGCGGCACCTACTGCATATAATTCTATTGCTTTTGCTTCCTGTTCATTATAACCCAGGTTTTTCAATGCCTGTGGTACAGACTGGTTGATAATTTTGAAATAACCGCCACCAGACAGTTTTTTGAATTTTACCAGTGCAAAATCGGGTTCAACACCTGTGGTATCACAATCCATCACCAGACCAATGGTTCCGGTAGGCGCAATAACAGTTGTTTGTGCATTACGGTAACCATGCTGCTCACCTAGTTGAACGGCATCATCCCATGCTTTGGTAGCTGCT
>DPWF01000180.1:0-211 GCA_003526435.1 Chitinophagaceae bacterium
TATTAATTATGTCAGGACATAACGAATCAATTTTAAGAGAACCATTAATTACTGGTAAAGACATCACGTATGCGAAAATTACGGATGACATTTTAATGCCAGTAGAAAATAAACCAAACAGAGCTTGGTGGATTGGTTTTATCGTTTCACTTTGTGGTGCTTCGCTTTGGGTATTTGCCGTTAGTTATACTTTCTGGTTTGGTATCGGAGC
>DPWF01000180.1:315-7750 GCA_003526435.1 Chitinophagaceae bacterium
ATGGTGGGTAGGTATTGGTCACGCAGGTACCCTGATTTCTGCGATCCTGTTACTGTTCCGTCAGGGATGGAGAACAGGGGTGAACCGTGCTGCTGAGGCCATGACCATCTTTGCGGTAATGTGTGCGGGTCAGTTCCCGATCTTCCACATGGGTCGTGTATGGATGGCATTCTTCGTACTTCCTTATCCTAACACACGTGGCCCTTTATGGGTAAACTTTAACTCACCACTGTTGTGGGACGTATTTGCGATCTCAACTTATTTTACTGTATCACTGCTATTCTGGTATTCTGGTCTGATTCCTGACTTTGCTACTGTTCGCGACCGTGCTTTCACCAAACTGCGTAAGCGTTTATATGGTATTGCATCTTTTGGCTGGACAGGTTCTACCAAACACTGGCAGCGTCATGAGAGTCTTTCACTGGTACTGGCCGGTTTGAGTACACCACTGGTACTGTCGGTACACACGATTGTATCATTCGACTTCGCTACATCAGTGATCCCGGGCTGGCATACCACGATCTTCCCGCCTTATTTCGTTGCGGGTGCGATCTTCTCTGGTTTTGCGATGGTACAGACACTGATGGTGATTGTACGTAAAGTGTTCCAGATGGAAGACTATGTTACGATTGGTCACATTGAGGCGATGAACAAAGTAATTGTATTAACAGGTTCTATTGTGGGTGTAGCCTACCTCACTGAGTTATTCATGGGATGGTACAGCCAGAACAAATATGAAGGCTATACATTCTGGTACAGCCGTGCTTACCTGTTCAGTCCATATGGCTGGAGCTACTGGGGTATGATGGCTTGTAACGTACTGAGCCCACAGATTTTCTGGTTCCGTAAAATGAGAAGAAACCTGTTTGTAACCTTCTTCATGAGTATCATCGTGAACATTGGTATGTGGTTCGAGCGTTTTGTAATCATCGTTACATCATTGTACCGCGATTACCTCCCTTCAAGCTGGTCTGTGTATTACAGCCCTACCATCTGGGAGATCGGTTTCTATGCAGGAACATTCGGTTTATTCTTTACCTGCTTCTTCCTCTTCGCAAAATACTTCCCAGTAATTGCGATAGCAGAGATCAAGTATGTACTGAAAACAACCGGTGAAGGATATAAAAACAAAATGGGCAAAATTGAAGAGCAGAAGCTGGAAGATTTTGTGCATGAACAAGCGCACCACTAGTAATGTGCCAATTTGAAAATTTGAAAATTTGAAAATGATGATTTGACTAGGTTGAAGTTTGAAAACAAGAAAGCACTGCTTTCATTTTCAAATTTTCAAATTTTCAAATTATCTAATTAGAATAAACATGGCAAAAAAGAAATTCGTAGTAGGCTGTTTCGATGACGAAGCAGTATTGTTTCCTGCGGTGAAGAAAGTTCGCACGTCGGGTTACAAGATTCATGATGTGTACACACCATTTGCGGTACACGGACTTGATCATGCACTGGGGATGAGAGAAACCAGTTTGCATACTGCAGGTTTTATCTATGGTATCACCGGTACCACTACGGCCCTGAGTTGCATCAGTTGGATTTTCACACTCGACTGGCCGCTGAATATTGGTGGTAAACCACATTTTGCTTTACCAGCCTGGGTGCCCATTATATTCGAGTTAACGGTATTGTTTGCAGCGGTAGGTATGGTACTTACTTTCTGCTACCTCTGTCAGTTGGCTCCTTTTGTAAAGAAACATCACTTCCATGCCCGTGCAACAGACGATCTGTTTGTAATGGTAATTGAATGTACCGATAAAACCAATGTAGATGACCTGAAAGCATTCCTGAGCAGCAATGGTGCTGTTGAAACAGATGTTCAGGTAGCGGAAGAAGGCTGGTGGTTAGGTCGTTACGACAAAGACGAAATGATGTTTGAAAACAAAGAAATCGTTGCTGCTTAATTTTTGAATACTAAGAAGATGAAGAAATTACTGATCATAGCTGTTGCTGCCACTGCTACAACCATTGTAGCCTGTAGCGATGTAAAGCGTACACCGGGAAGCATTTATATGCCCGATATGGCATACAGCCGCGCTTATGAAACTTATGCAGATCATAGCAATCTGGCAGAGAAAGGTATCCACTATACAGCAATGCCTGTTGAAGGAACCATGCCAAGAGGTGCTGAAATGCCTTTTCATATTGCCAAAGATGCACCAGGCGATACCACCAATTATTATGCATCACGTCAGGTACCCAACCCGGTTGATTCTATGAGCGAAGCAGATACCAAAGAAGCTGAACGCCTGTACCAGATCAACTGCGGCATCTGTCATGGTAACAAACTGGATGGTAATGGCCCCCTGTATAAAGGTGGAGACGGACCATATGCAGCAAAACCTGCCACATTGGTAGGAGATGCCAAATATGAATCGATGCCCGATGGACAAATGTTTTATTCCGTTGCTTATGGTAAAAACATGATGGGTTCTTATGCCTCTCAGTTAAGCCGTCAACAACGCTGGATGGTGATTAAGTACATCAAGAACAAACAAAAAGAAGCAAAAGCAGCAGCTACATCTGCACCTGCAGCAACAAAATAAATAGTATTAAATCCTAGCTCCGGATTTTAATCCGGAGAGATTAAAAGAATAAAAATGGCATCTATCAAAACGCAATTTGAGATACCCGGCAAAATGAAAACATGGTCCTATGCCTTGATTGGAGTAGGATTGGTGGCACTGATCGCAGGTCTCGTCATCAAAGGTTTTAGCGCCGATGAACATGAGCAGACTCAGTTCTGGGGTACACTGATGTATAATACCATTTTCTGGACCCTGGTTTGTAATGCCAGTATGTTCTTTATCTGCGTTACCACCATGGCTATGGGTGGATGGCAGCAGTCGTTCCGTCGTATTCCTGAAGCGATTTCTACTATGGTTCCTATATTCGGAGCCATCACATTTGCGGTTTTGATTTATGTTGTGGTAGGTCACAAACACCATATTTACCATTGGTTAGACAGTGAGGCTGTAGCCAATGACCCCATTCTGAAAGGAAAAGCAGGTTTCCTGAATCCTGTATTCTTTATCATCTGGACAACCCTCACCATTGGTTTATGGAGTTTGTTAGGCTGGAGAATGCGTCAACTGAGCAGTGAAGCAGATGAAGCTCCCATGGATGCAGAAAAAGGGGCAAGTTTTATCTGGAGAAATACCATCCGCGCAGCCTTATTCGTAGTTTGGTTCGCACTTACTGTAGGTTCAACCATTCCATGGTTATGGATGATGAGTATCGATGCACACTGGTACTCTACTATGTATAGCTGGTACACATTCGCAAGTTCATTTGTATCTGGTATGTCGCTGATCGCATTGTGGGTGATCTACCTGAAAAACAAAGGCTACCTGGAATTAACTTCACAGGAACACCTGCATGATATTGGTAAGTTCATGTTCGCCTTTTCTATCTTCTGGACCTATTTGTGGTTCTCTCAGTACATGCTGATCTGGTATGCGAATATTCCGGAAGAAACCGTTTACTTCAAGCACAGGGTTCAGGGACCATACAAAGGAATTTTCTTTTTGAATTTAATCATCAATTTCCTTTGTCCGTTGTTAATATTAATGAAGCGCTCTGCAAAGAGAAATTATACACTCATAACATTCATGGCAGTGTTGATCATCTTCGGTCACTGGATCGATTTCTACCAGATGGTAATGGGAAGTCTGTCGAAAGAACATGTAACACTGGGCTGGTTCGACTTTGGTATCCTGAGTTTGTTTGTGGGAATGATGATCCTGGGTGTAGGTAAGGCATTAACAAAAAAACCATTGGTTCCGAAATATCATCCTTTCCTGAAAGAGAGCGTGATTCACCAGGTATAGTTGTTAATTTGAAAATTTGAAAATTTGAAAATTTGGAAATGTTGTGGCTTTTGAAAAATAAGAGAATGATATCTGGTTATCATTTTCAAATTTTCAAATTAGCACATTTTCAAATTGATTAAATACTGAAAGTATTATGACAATGTTTTTAACCATAGCCGTAATCGTACTGATTTTTGTAGTGATATTTCAAATCGCCAAGGCGAGTGAATATGTATCTGTACTGAAAGGAGAAGAAGTAAGCCGTAAGCAAAACAATAAGATCAATGGTTTCCTGATGATCGGGTTCCTTGTACTGGGTCTTATCGGCGTATGGTACTGTAATAAACTGTATTACGGGAAAACACTGCTGGTACAGGATGCGGCCAGTGTGGAAGGTGCGCGTGTTGACTCCATGTTATGGGTTACACTGGCGGTAACAGGTATTGTATTTGTTATTACACAGATCATCCTTTTCTGGTTTGCCTATAAATACCAGGAAAGTGATAAACGTAAAGTATTCTACTTCCCACATAACAATACACTGGAAATTGTATGGACCGTTATTCCGGCACTTACATTAACGGTACTGGTGGTGATTGGCTTACGTAACTGGTTCCTGTTTACGGGTGAACCTCCTAAAAATGCGATGGTGGTTGAAGTAACAGGTAAACAATTCGGATGGATCTATCGTTATCCAGGAAAAGATGGTTCTTTCGGTAAAAAATATTATAAGAACATTGATAACGCAACCAACAGTCTGGGTCTGATCTGGGAAGATAAACTGGGTCATGATGATCTGGTGATGGAGCAAACCATGTACCTCGTAAAAGGTAAACCCGTTAAATTGATCATCGGTTCTAGAGACGTTATTCATGATGTGGGTCTGTCTCATTTCCGTATGAAAATGGATGCGGTTCCCGGCATTCCTACTACAATGTGGTTTACACCAAAATACACCACCAAGGAGATGAAGGAGATGACCAAAAATCCTGACTTCCAGTATGAGATCAGTTGCGACCAGATGTGTGGTAATGGTCACTACTCTATGAAAGGTGTAATTGAAGTAGTAGAGCAGGAAGAATATGATGCATGGATGGTGAAANNAACAGAAACCTTATTATGCTCAGCAGTTTCCTGATAAGGATCCGTCGTCAGCACCAAAACCTGTAGCCGATACCGCTAAAACAGCTACTGTAAAACCTGTTGAAGCTGTAAAGAAAGCAGTAGCCAAATTGTAAAACATTGTGCAACCGGAATACGAAACGGTTGTTATCATTGATAGAAATTTATAAAAGAAGATTATGAGTAACGAAGCAGTAGTGCATGCACATGAAGCAGTGGCCTCTCACGAAGGGCATGGCGATCATCATCATGAGCATCACCATCATGAGACCTTCATCAGCAAGTATGTGTTTAGCCAGGATCATAAAATGATCGCGAAACAGTTCCTGATCACAGGTATGGTTTGGGCCATATTGGGTGGTTTGATGAGCGTACTGTTCCGTTTACAACTTGGTTATCCGGATGCAACCTTCCCATGGCTGGAAGATATACTGGGTAAATGGGCCAAAGGTGGTCGTATAACACCAGAAGCTTACTATGCATTGGTTACCACTCACGGTACCGTACTCGTATTCTTTGTATTAACAGCAGGTTTGAGCGGTACTTTCGCCAACTTCCTTATTCCATTACAGGTAGGTGCACGCGATATGGCATCTCCTTTCATGAATATGCTGAGCTACTGGTTCTTCTTTGCTGCCAGCATTGTGATGCTGTCATCTATGTTTGTAGAAACAGGTCCCTTTAGCGGTGGCTGGACAGCTTACCCTCCTTTAAGTGCATTGGGCGACGCGTCACCAGGCTCTAAAACAGGGATGGATTTGTGGCTGATTTCAATGGCCCTCTTCGTGGTGTCGTCATTATTAGGTGGATTGAACTATATCGCAACCATCCTGAACATGCGTACCAAAGGCATGAGCATGACCCGTTTGCCATTAACCATCTGGGCATTGTTCTTTACAGCAGTACTGGGTGTATTGTCATTCCCCGTATTGTTCTCAGGTTTTATTCTTTTAATCTTCGACAGAAACTTTGGAACAAGTTTCTACCTCTCAGATATTTTTATCAACGGAGTAGGTGCATTGCCCAATGAAGGTGGTAGTGCCATCCTTTACCAGCACTTGTTCTGGTTCCTGGGACACCCCGAAGTATATATCATTCTTTTACCGGCCATGGGTATGGCATCGGAAATCTTATCAGTGAACTCCCGTAAACCCATTTTCGGGTATATGGCCATGATTGGTTCATTGTTCGCCATTGCCATTCTTGCCTTCCTTGTATGGGCGCACCACATGTTTGTGACCGGATTGAATCCTTTCCTTGGTTCTATTTTCGTGTTGCTCACCTTGTTGATCGCTGTTCCATCGGCCATCAAAGTATTTAACTGGTTAACCACATTATGGAGAGGTAATATCCGCTTCACACCGGGTATGATGTTCGCAATCGGATTTGTGAGTTTGTTTATCTCAGGTGGTTTAACAGGTATCTGGTTGGGTAACTCAGCATTGGATATTCACCTGCACGATACTTATTTCGTTATTGCACACTTCCATATTGTAATGGGTGTGGCATCTATGTTCGGTATGTTCGCAGGTGTGTACCACTGGTATCCTAAAATGTATGGTCGTTACCTGAACAATACACTGGGTTATATCCACTTCTGGGTAACCCTGGCAGGTGCTTACCTCATCTTCTGGCCGATGCACTATGAAGGATTGGCAGGTATGCCACGTCGTTACTATGATTACAGCATCTGGGAAAGTTTCAAACAGTTTGTTGAACTGAACAGGTTTATCAGTACAGTAGCAATGATTGTATTCGCTGTACAGTTCCTGTTCCTCTTTAACTTCTTCTACTCTATCTTCAAAGGAAGAAAAGTAACCACACTCAACCCATGGGGATCTACCACGTTGGAGTGGACTACTCCAATTCATCCTGGTCATGGTAACTGGGTGGGCGAAATTCCTGAAGTACACCGTTGGGCATATGACTATGGTAAAGATGGTAAGGAATTTATTCCGCAAACAACACCGGTGGGAGCAGATGAAAGTGATCATCATTAATTGATTAACTATCCTGTAGAACTGGTAACAGTTACAGGATCTGAATAATGTCAATGCTCCCGAATGATCGGGAGCATTGTTTTTAAACTTGGAAGGAAAGGAGTAAGAAATAAAGAATAGAGAATAAGAAACAAGAGACAAGAAACAAGGGGCAGGGAGGAGAGGTTATTCAGGATTTTGAGGATTGGATATTGTGAAGACTAATATGATTACATGACAGCAGATACAAAGGATTCCGCATCGTATTCAGTAGCGGCCAAAGTGAAAGACTATTTTCAACTCATCAAATTCACGTTGAGTTTTACAGTGGTTTTTTCATGTGTGGTTTGTTACCTGCTGGCGCCATCAGTTGTGGAGTATGATCTGGGGATGATAGTTGTTCTTTTTATTGCGGGTATGTTGGTAACAGGAAGTGCCAATGCCATTAACCAGGCGGTTGAAAAAGATACCGATGCCATGATGAAACGTACCGGAAAAAGACCGGTGGCAAATGTT
>DPWF01000180.1:7763-7983 GCA_003526435.1 Chitinophagaceae bacterium
AGGAAGCCTATCTGTTTGCTTTGATTGCAGGCTTACTGGGTGTGGGCATGATGTGGTATTTCTTTAACCTGTCATCGGCATTGTTATCGGCTTTCAGTTTGTTTCTGTATGCGTACATCTATACACCATTGAAAAAAATTAATTCAATTGCTGTATTGGTAGGTGCATTTCCGGGAGCATTGCCTTGTTTGATTGGCTGGGTTGCCGGTAATGATGATTT
>DPWF01000180.1:7998-9065 GCA_003526435.1 Chitinophagaceae bacterium
GATATTGTTCGGTATACAGTTTCTCTGGCAGTTCCCACATTTCTGGGCTATTGCCTGGGTGGCACATAGCGATTACAGTAAAGCAGGTTTTAAATTACTGCCATCAGATCTTGGGCCAACAAAATTTACAGCATTGCAGGCAGTAATGTATTCGGTGCTGATGATACCGGTAGGCATATTGCCCTATTATTTCGGACTAACAGGAGAAACAAGTATGTGGATCCTGGTACTGGCGAATATATTCATGGTAGTGCAAAGTGTTCGTTTATACCGTGACATGGATGTAAAAGCAGCCCGCAGGGTAATGTTCAGCAGTTATATCTATTTACCGATAGTATTGCTTTCGTTGCTGGCGGATAAAATAAAGTGAGGAGTGAGTAGTGAGTAGTCAGTGTTTTCTTTACTCACTACTGACTACTTACTAAAAAAATAAAACTGAGATGATGACAACTGTGCAGACAAATGAACCCAAACGCATTCACCCCCATAAGTTTACCATGTGGGTGGCAATGGGAAGTATTGTGATGGCATTCGCTGGATTAACGAGTGCTTATATTGTAAAAAAGAACCAGAGTAGCTGGCTGGAATTTGACCTGCCAATGGTATTCTGGTATTCTACTGTGGTGATATTAATAAGTAGTGTAACCATGCACCTGGCAACAAAAGCGTTTAAAGCCAGAGAAATGGGCCGCTACCGCAGTCTTATAACACTTACAGCGGCATTGGGTGTACTGTTCATTGTACTGCAATACCTCGGTTTTGTAAACCTGGAAGCAAACAATATTGCACTGGTTGGACCTAAAAGCAATTCAGCAGCATCATTTCTGTTTGTTATTACAGGATTACACATGTTACACGTGCTGGGAGGGGTTATTGCATTGCTGGTGATGTTTATACGTGCGTATAGCAGCAAAACAAAGACGTACAGCAGTGTTCCGGTAGAAGTGGTAGGCACATACTGGCACTTTGTGGATGTGCTCTGGATCTATCTTTTCATCTTTTATAACTGGATCGGATAGTTGAAGAAAAAGTTAGACTTTATGCAGCTTTTTTGAACAACAGCCAAT
>DPWF01000180.1:9107-11761 GCA_003526435.1 Chitinophagaceae bacterium
GGTGAAATTTTTAGAACGATCATGGCAACGACAACAACTGCAACAACAACCAAATTGTGGGGTGGCGGAAAGAGTCCCTTCAATGTAGAGTACGGCAAATTAATGATGTGGTACTTCCTCATGAGTGATGCCTTCACATTTGGTGCATTCCTGATCTCATACGGTACCATCCGTTTTTCAACCAATGGATGGCCCGACCCCAACGAAGTTTTCAAAAGCTTCCCCTTTGCANNCGGAAGGAATGAATGCACCACTGGTTTTCGTGAGTATCATGACGTTCATCCTGATCATCAGCTCTGTAACCATGGTATTGGCTGTACATGCCGGACATAATATGGATAAGAAAGGAGTGGTTAAAAACCTAGTCTGGACCATTATCGGCGGTATTGCGTTCCTGGGTTGCCAGGCATGGGAGTGGAATCACCTGCATCATGAAGGTGCATGGTGGGGTAGCAACCCTTTCCTGAATGCTGACGGAACCGCTTCATCAACCAACTTTACCAATTACTTCTTTACCATCACCGGCTTCCATGGTTTCCACGTATTCTCTGGTGTAGTCATCAATATTGTAATGCTGATCATGACACTGATGGATAAGTTTGAACAGCGCGGGCATTACCTGATGATCGAAAAAGCCGGCTTATACTGGCACTTTGTAGACCTGGTATGGGTATTTGTATTCACCTGTTTTTACCTGGTTTAATCAACATTCATTCATTTAATTAAGATATTGATATGTCACATACAGTAGGTCACGAAGAAACACACGGCGGTGGTACCAGCGAAATCAAAAAAGTAACCATCATCCTTTCTGTATTAACCATCATAGAACTGGTACTCGGTTTCTGGATGATCGGTATGGAAAGTGAAGGATTACGTCTTGCCATCAAAGGAGCCATTATTATTCTGATGCTGGCAAAAGCGTTTTACATTGTAGGTTATTTCATGCACCTGAAACATGAAATCAAAAACCTGATCATGACCATCGTAGTGCCACTGGCATTATTCATCTGGTTTATCATTGCATTCCTTGCAGATGGTAACTCGTTCAGAAACCTGCGTAATACTTATGATCCTTATTTCAAGGAACAAAGTACGATCAAGGTGGAGAAAAAAGAACATGGTGCACACGGTGCAGCAACCGGTACTCATGCCGATACAACAACACATGAGACCAAAGAAGCGGTGGAGACTAAACACTAATTATAAGTACTGTTTAAAATATTAACCGGAAACCATCGCTTATGTGGCGATGGTTTTTTTATACCCTCCGAATATGAATAAGAAAGCGATACTGGGTTTAATGGTGGCCGTATTTATTCCGGTGTTTTGTTACCTCATACTCAAGTTCTCCAGTGAACATGCAGTAGATATGCCACGCAAATACCTGCTCGATACCGTAGTTACAAGGGTAGAGAAAGGCAAGATGATAACAGACAGCATATGGCATAAAACAGCCAACATTACATTACAGAACCAGCTAGGAGATACCGTGAGCCTCTATGATAAACAGGGGAAAATCATGGTCGTAGATTTCTTCTTTACCAGTTGCAGAAGTATATGCCCCGGACTAACAAGAAATATGTCGAAACTACAGCAGTCGTTTCTGAAAGGAGGCGATATCAGAAAGAAGATCGATACATCCATTGTACAGTTCGTTTCTTTTACCGTAGATCCCGAACATGATTCGGTGAATATTATTAAAGACTATGCAGATCGCTTCGGTGTAAACCACGATAACTGGTGGATGCTCACAGGTAGTAAAGATTCTATTTACCGTTTTGCTTTTGAAGAACTGAAAGTAGACAAGTTCAGTGAAGAGCCGATGAGTCCTGATTTTGTGCATACCACCCGGTTTGTACTACTCGACAAGGATCGTTATGTAAGAGGATATTACAACGGTCTCGATTCTTCTTCATTGTCGAAACTAGCCAGAGATATTGGCTTGCTGATGCTGGAAAAAGATGAGAAAAAGAAGAGCACGGTATTCATGCAGATTATTGATCTGAGCTGGTTATGGCTTATTATAGTCATGCTCGTCATCTTCTTTGTCTTATACATGCGTAAACGAAGAAAAATAAACGGATAATAAAACTTTTCTGGTAATTCTGTGTTCTCTGTGGCAATAAATTAAAACAAACATGCTCGAACCATCACTCCCTAAAAACGACAAACAAGCCCGCTGGCTGATTGGTATTTTCTCAGTAGTAGTATTTACTGCAGTAGTAGCGCTTGGGAAAATAAAACTCAATATAGATGTGAGTTTTGATGTACATGTTTTTGCAAAAATCAATGCATTTATCAATGCAGTAATTGCTGTATTACTGGTAGCGGCACTTATAGCTGTAAAACAAAAAAAATACGTACAGCATAAGCGTATTATGATGACGGCTCTGCTGTTATCAGTTGCTTTTCTGGTATCTTATATCCTACACCATTTACTGGCAGGTGAAGCAAAGTTTGGTGACACAGATCATGATGGAATAGTAACCGAGGCAGAAAAAATTGCAGCAGGTGGAATAAGAATCGTGTATTTTATCATCCTTATTACACATATCTTTCTGGCAGCCATCATCTTACCCTTCATTTTATTTACTGCTTACCGTGGACTCACCGGTGAGTATGCGCAACATCGTAAAATTGCAAAGATAACC
>DPWF01000381.1:0-4187 GCA_003526435.1 Chitinophagaceae bacterium
GAACGCCCTGAAGGTGGTGGTGGACGTACACGTGTTATCAGTAATGGTGATGTATTGGAGAAAGGTGGTGTAAATACTTCCGTTGTTTTCGGTGAAGTAACCGATCTGATGCGCTCACAATTAAAGATCAATGGCCATAGCTGGTTTGCCTGCGGATTGAGCCTTGTGATTCACCCTTATAACCCTTTTGTACCTACCGTACATTGTAATTACAGGATGTTTGAATTGTATGATGAAACAGGTACGGTGATCGACAGATGGTTTGGTGGCGGAACCGACCTTACTCCATACTATTTATTTGAAGAAGATGTAAAACATTTTCACCAGATCTATAAAGATGCCTGCGATCAGTTTGATCCTTCTTTTTACCCGAGATTCAAGCATGAGTGTGATGAATACTTTGTGAACTGGCATCGTAACAAAGAAAGAAGAGGTTTAGGCGGCATTTTCTACGACTACCAGCGTCCGGATGAAACAAAAGATGTTCATTTCTGGATGGATTTTGCCAAAGTATGTGGTTACGCATTTATAGAGAGTTATATTCCCATTGTAGAGAAAAGAAAACACAGCAGTTTTAGTCCTGAAAATAAATACTGGCAGGAAATACGCAGAGGCAGGTATACAGAATTCAATCTGGTACACGACAGAGGAACTATCTTTGGACTGAAAACAAACGGTAGAATTGAAAGCATTCTGATGAGTCTTCCGCCAACGGTTAGATTTGATTATAATTACCAGCCGGCAGAGGGTTCAGAGGAATGGAAATTGTTACAGGCCTGTTTACACCCAAAAGAATGGATCTGACATCTGAGATCAATAAATCATCAATTATGTTTTTGCTAAGAAGAAACCGCATCCTCCGCCAGTCACCTGCTATCCGTGCGATGGTGGCAGAAACAATATTAAGCCCATCAGATTTTATTGCTCCTTTATTTATTGATGAGGGTGAAAATATAAAAACTGAGATTGCTTCCATGCCTGGTTACTATCGTATGTCTTTAGACCTCACCGTAAAGGAAGTGAAATCTTTATGGGAAATAGGTATTCGTTGTGTATTACTCTTTATTAAGTGTAAAGACGAATTAAAAGATAATACCGGAAAAGAAGCCTGGAATAAAAACGGGTTGATGCAACGCAGTATCAAAGCCATTAAAGAAGCTGTTCCCGGAATGCTGGTAATGACCGATGTAGCATTGGATCCTTTTTCTTCTTACGGACATGATGGCATTGTAAAAGATGGGGAGATTGTAAATGATGAAACAGTTGAGGCTTTGGTTAAGATGAGTATCAGTCATGCAGAAGCGGGTTGTGATTTTGTTGCTCCGAGTGATATGATGGATGGAAGAATCGGTGCCATCAGAACCGGACTGGAAGAAACAGGTTTTACCAAAGTGGGTATCATGAGCTATAGTGCGAAATATGCTTCCTGTTTTTATGGTCCATTCAGAGATGCACTAGACAGTGCTCCCGGGTTTGGAGATAAGAAAACCTATCAGATGGATTTTGCCAATAGAACAGAAGCCATCAAAGAAACCATCATAGATGTAGAGGAAGGAGCAGATATTGTAATGGTAAAACCGGCTATGGCATATCTCGATATTATACGTGAAGTAAAAAATGCAGTTGACGTACCGGTAAGTGCTTACCAGGTAAGTGGTGAATATGCCATGATAAAAGCTGCTTCAAAAATGGGTTGGCTGAATGAAGAAAAAGCAATTATTGAGAGCCTTACATCTATCAAACGTGCGGGCGCTGATTTGATTGCAACTTATTTTGCGAAAGATGTGATCAGATTGATAAATGGATAATTGATTGCCACTGAATACACAGAAAAGCACTGAAGAATTCTGTGTATTTCTGTGTATTCAGTAGCAATTCATCAATAATAAATACTACGATGTATAATAAAAGCATTCAGCTCTTCCAACGCGCGCAACAATCGATCCCCGGTGGGGTAAACTCTCCTGTTAGAGCTTTTAAAAGTGTAGGCGGCACACCCATCTTTATTGAAAAAGCAAAAGGCACATATCTCTATGATGCCGATGGTAATCGTTACATCGATTATATCGCTTCATGGGGACCTATGATTTTAGGTCATGCCTATGAACCCGTTGTAAAAGCCATCCAGGAAAAAGCAGTTTTATCCACCTCGTATGGTGCGCCTACAGAACTGGAAATTGAAATGGCCGAGCTCATTAAAAGTATGGCTCCCAATGTAGACCTCATTCGCATGGTGAGCAGTGGAACAGAAGCCTGCATGAGTGCTTTGCGTTTGGCTAGAGGATATACAGGCAGAAATAAATTCATCAAGTTTGAAGGCTGTTACCATGGTCATGCCGATGCTTTCCTGGTAAAAGCTGGTAGCGGACTCGCTACATTCGACATTCAGACTGTACCTGGTGTTACAGGTGGTGTTTCAAATGATACATTAACCTGCGCTTATAACGATCTTGAAGCAGTTCGTTCATTGGTATCTGCGCATAAAAATGAAATTGCCGCCATTATTATTGAACCTGTTGCCGGTAATATGGGATGTATTCTTCCACAACCAGGTTTTCTGGAAGGTCTGAGAGAAATTTGTAATGAAGAAGGCATCGTTTTCATTTTTGATGAAGTGATGACAGGTTTTCGTTTGGCCGCCGGTGGTGCACAGGAGGTATTGAATATTGATGCCGATCTGGTAACCTATGGTAAGGTAATTGGTGCCGGTATGCCCGTAGGTGCTTTTGGTGGCAAGCGTGCCATCATGGAAAAGATTGCACCACTGGGTAATGTTTATCAGGCTGGCACTTTGAGCGGCAACCCGATTGCCATGATTGCCGGTTATACATTATTGAATGAACTAAGAAACAATCCATCCATCTATCAGGAATTAAATGATAAGACCACTTATCTGCATGATGGATTAAATAAGGTATTAGCCGCTTCCAAAATACCCTATGTCATTAACAGGAAAGGTTCCATGATCAGCATTCATTTTAGTGAACAACCTGTTACCGATTTTACATCCGCTGCATCTGCCAACAACAGTGTATTCAATAAATACTTTCATGCCATGCTAAAACGTGGCATCTACTTACCGCCATCAGCATTTGAAAGCTGGTTCCTGAACAATGCGCTGACTTATGCTGATCTGGATGAGACGATTAAGGCTACGGCTGAGAGTCTTGGAGAGATAATGTGATTACGTGAATGGTCAATGGTGAATCGTGAATACGTATATATACGGTATACTTTGGAGTATTTAACGCATTTCTTCATAGGTTCGATATTGGAACATTGATAAAGTTTTTATTTTGTTGTAACAACAATAACTCAGTCATGTTTCTTCTTCTTAATCATCAAGCGCTTGATCTATATGTTACATCAAGAATTTTTGTAAAAGAATGTTATTCCTTAACACGTCATTTACCTACTGAAGAGAGATTTGGCCTTAGTATTCAAATCAGAAGGGCTGCAACTTCTGTCCATTTAAACATTGCTGAAGGGGTTTCCAGAAAATCATCGGTTGAGAGAAGAAGGTATTATGAAATTGCACGGGGGTCAGTAATTGAAATTGATGCAGCTCTTGATATCTTAAATGATTTACATTACTTGAAGGATCTTCAGCTTGATCCTCTTAGAGAATCAATGATTCGCTCTTTTAAAATGTTATCTGCTTTGATCAAAATCTCCAATTAACCATTCACCATTGACCATTCACGACAGACCACTATATTTACCTCATGAAACTCACATTCTACTCCTCCCAACCATATGACCGCATATTCTTTGAGCGGTTCAACGACTCAATGGGATTTGAGTTGAATTTTCTTGATATCGCATTAGATGACAATACAGCTTCACTGGCTAAGGGGTCAGATGCTGTTTGTGTGTTTGTGAATGATAAGGTTACTGCTTCCGTGATTGCTTCATTAAAAGAAAATGGCATTAAAGTGATTGCCCTCCGTTGTGCCGGATTTAATAATATTGATATAGAAGCCTGCCGCCAGCAGGCAATACATGTGTGCAGGGTACCCGCCTATTCACCCGAAGCAGTTGCTGAACATGCAGTGGCCATGATATTGACACTTAACAGAAAAACACATAAGGCTTACAATCGAGTTCGGGAACAGAATTTCTCCTTAAATGGATTACTCGGTTTTAACCTGCACGGAAAAACAGTGGGTGTAATCGGAACAGGAAAT
>DPWF01000381.1:4207-8553 GCA_003526435.1 Chitinophagaceae bacterium
GGTAAAGCTTTTTGCAGGATCATGCTTGGCTTTGGCTGCACAGTTAAAGCCTTCGATCTGGTGGCCAATAAGGAAATGGAATCTATCGGCGTTACTTATCATCCATTGATGGAAGTATTGCAATCCGATGTCATCTCGCTGCATTGCCCGTTGAATGAACAAACCCGTCACCTGATCGGTCCTGAAACAATCAATTACATAAAAAAAGGAGCCATGCTCATCAATACGGGCCGGGGCGCACTGATCGATACCAAAACCATGATTCAGGCTTTGAAAAATGGACATATCAGTGCTCTTGGTTTGGATGTATATGAACAGGAAGAGAAGCTGTTTTTCAGGGACTTATCAACCAAAATCATCCAGGACGACGATATCCAGCGCCTGATGAGCTTTCCCAATGTACTGATCACCGCTCACCAGGCCTTTTTCACCGATGAAGCCCTCTCCCAAATTGCAAGTACTACGTTAAATAATGTGTTGCAATTACTAAAAAATAGTAATTTGAAGGATCAGGCTGCGTTATTGGTTTAATTTTAGTCTATAAGAGTATACTAAAGAAAAGGCATTATGAATAAGTTCACTTCCAGATGGGTGCTCCTGCTGTCAGCAGTTTTGATCTTTGTGGCATGCCAGAAAGAGATCAGCAAGGAAGGAACCGGGTTGGGTGGTGTTGCCCAGGGTTCCTTAACAGATAGCTCAGGTTCCTGTAAGGATGCTGATGTGAGAGGCGATTATGTGATTGACCAGGCACTGACCGATAGTAACTATGTTATTATTAAAGTGAATTTTACGCTTCAGGGTAAATACAAAATATATACCGACACCGTTAACGGCATGTGGTTCATTGATTCCGGTTTTGCGTTAACAACTGGTCCGGCCACCGTAAAACTGAAAGGTCATGGCAAACCCATCCTGCCCAACCGTGCCGATTTTGTACTCACATTCAACGGCAGTTTCTGTGCTTTCTCAGTAGTAACAAGTACAACAGGTGGTTCATCTGGTGGCGGAACAAGTACCGATTATTTTCCCAACACCTTAAATTCTAACTGGACCTACGAGTATTTACCTAAACTTGGTACGCTCGATACTTTCAGGTCAACAGTAACCAACCAGACTGTTTTCTTCGATAACAAAGTATTTAAACAGTATGATACCAATCCGTTAGGAGAAGCCTACTATTTCTCGAAAGATAATGCCGGCAATTACTATGCACTGAGCACTACCGATTTTGATTACTTATTCATTTTCGATTCCATACCCAATTCCTTTATATCTTATCCGTTCCTGAAAGACAATGTTGCCGTTGCAACTACCTGGGAGAGTGCCGAATATGGGAAAGTAAAACTTGGGGTAGAAGTAGGGGTAAGTAAAGCCGTGTTTACCATTATGGGTAAAGGCATTACCTATAATGTTTTAGGAACCACTTATTCAGATGTCATCAGCGTAAAAAGAGTCATACACTTTAAACCTGATGGTGGCAGTTATCGCTCCGTAATTGAAGGAACAGCTTATTATGCAAAAGGGGTAGGCTTAATAGACCAGGTAATTCCTGCTGCCAGCCAGTCTGTTTCCTTAAAGAGAAAGGAAATTTTTTAATTGTATAAGCACCTCTTGCTGATAAATAATTTTAGCCACAGATTTACAGATTAATCACTCCTAATCTGTAAATCTGTGGCTAAAAAATGTATACTGGTTTCTGCCTATTAAAATATTTGTGTTTTATCGTCCACCACAGACTTTGTTTCTACTGTTGAATGTTTTTCTTCTTTAGTATGCTTGAAGAATTTATTCTGGAAAAACAATATGGCAATTACACCTGCCGAAATAGCCGCATCGGCCAGATTAAATACCGGTCGGAAAAATTCAAAATCATCTCCCCCAAAAAATGGTACCCAGGCCGGGTATTTTGCATCGGTAATAATAGGGAAGTAAAACATATCTACCACTTTACCATGCAACAAACCCGCATATCCTCCACCTGAAGGAAAAAGTGTTGCTACATTCTGTGTAAAAGGATTGCTTTGTTCGAAGATGAGACCATAAAATAAACTATCGATCAGGTTACCCAATGCACCTGCATAAATAAGTCCGGCACAAATCATGAAACCCTTGTGGTAATTCTTCTTCAGGAAATCACGTAACAGGAAAGTTCCCCATATTACGGCCACCAGTCTGAATAAAGTGAGTGCAATTTTTCCGAAACCACCACCAAATTTCCAGCCCCAGGCCATACCCTCATTTTCTACAAAATGCAGTCTGAACCAGTCGCCCAGCACTTTATGTTCCTCCCCTGCATAATAATTCAGTTTAATATAGAATTTTAATGCCTGGTCGGCTACAATGATGGCCAGAATTAATAAAAACAGATGTTTTCCTTTCACTTACTGATAAATTTATACTGGGCAAAGATAGGGGCTGAACAAACAAGTATGATAATGCCCATGGGAGAGCTATGTTAAAACAAGGGACTATTCCTCCACATAAATCCTTTTCACCCGCTGGCTGATGCCTGTCATGATCTCATAAGCAATAGTACCCGTGGCCGATGCCAGTTCCTGTACCGGAATCTGCTTGCCAAATACTTCCACTTCATCGCCCTCTATGGCTTCGGGTATATCAGTTACATCTATCATCGTCATATCCATACACACATTGCCGATTACCGGTGCTTTTTTATTCTTCAACCACATATATCCATTACCATTACCCAACGATCGGCTGTAACCATCTGCATAACCAATCCGCACAGTAGCAATTCTACTGTTTCTGCTAACTATCCCTTTTCGGTTATAACCCACTGTTTCTCCAACCGGCACTTCCCTGATCTGCGCAATGGTTGATTTTAGTGTAATCACTGTTTGCAATGATAACTGGTGTTCATTAGCACTGTCAACTCCATATAGGCCAATGCCCAATCGAACCATATCAAACTGGTATTCAGGATGACGGAATATACCTGCTGAATTGGCAATATGCTTAAGGAATGGATAACCCAATATTCGCTGCACAACTGCAATGGCTTCCTTAAATCTGTTAACCTGAACCTTTGTAAAATGATCGAGCAATGTATTTTCACTGGCCGCTAAATGACTCAGTACCGATTTGACCGCCATGGTGCCCTGCCGGTTAATCATTTCCGCCAACTGTTCCGCTTCTGTTATTTCAAACCCTAACCTGTTCATACCCGTATTGAATTTGATATGAATGGGGTATTGCGATACCGCCTGTTTTTCCAGGAACTGGTGAAACGAGTTGTAAATACCAAAAGAATATATTTCCGGTTCGAGGTTATATTGAATCATGGCATCGAAACCGGCTTCATCAACATTCATGACCATGATGGGCAGACTGATACCTGCCTTGCGTAATTCAACACCTTCGTCGGCATACGCTACTGCCAGGTAATCAATCTTATGAAATTGCAATATCCTGGCCACTTCTGCCGTACCACTTCCATAACTCAATGCTTTTACCATGGCCATTAGCCGGGTACTGGGTGCAAGAAACTGCTGGTAGGCTTTTAAGTTGTGGGCCATCGCTGTAAGGTTTACCTCCATTACAGTTTGATGTACTTTCTGTTCGAGCCACTGACTTATGCGTTCAAAAGAAAACACACGGGCTCCTTTCAGTAAAATATATTCATCTCTGAACTGGTTTAATGATGCTGTTTGAAGAAAGGTCTGCGTAGAGTCGTAACAGTCAATCTGAATATCTGCAGCGTTATTTGTAAGTACTGTTTGCTGTGTTGTAATAGCCGATCCAATGCCAATCAATCTGCTTACGCCTCTTTTCGCCAACTGTTGTACAATTGCCGGATATAGTTCTTCAGGCGGCTCACCACTTTGTAATATATCTGACAGTATAAGCGTTGTTTTGTTCTTACCGGCCTGTTGCAGCAGAAAATCGAGTGCCAGCTCAAGTGAAGCCGTATCGTTACTATAACTGTCGTTCAGCAGGTAACAGTTATTCACTGCCTTTTTCAACTGCATACGCATGTCAACTGCTTCGAGTAATAACATACGCTGCTCAATAAATTCATGGTCGTAACCTTTCAGTAATAGCACACACCAGCAGGTAATGGCATTGTCAATAGATATCCTGTCTGAAAAGGGTATGCTGATCTGTATATTTTTTGATTGCGAGACGGCACTGATCAAAGTTTTTTGTTGCGTCTGTTCTTCTGAACGAATCACAAGGTCTGCTTCCCCTACCCTGCTCCAGGCAATAAGTTGAACGGCATTTTTAAAAAGCCCCTTTTGCCTGTCTGCAGGATTGAAAGATGCACCAATGGCATCTTTGCAATACACAAGGCTGTCTACTTCTGTAAACAATCTGGCTTTTTCTTC
>DPWF01000392.1:0-4900 GCA_003526435.1 Chitinophagaceae bacterium
GGAATGTTCTTTGCTGTTGGTGGAGATGTGGCCACGGCCAACCAGTTTTACCTTACCGACTCAAGCAGGCATTTTCTTCGCGGAGCCATGTATTTTGATGCCACACCCAATGCCGATTCACTGGGTATTGTAAACCGCTTTATTTTACAGGATATGAAACACCTGATTAACACATTCAGGTGGAAACAATAATATAGCCGCCCAGGAATGGGCGGCTCTCAGGCAAACACTGAACTACCCTTCGGTAACCAGTATACTATACTTACGCAGCAGCATGCATTTTGTTACGCAAAAAGCCGTTAATTCTGTAGAAATCTTTGTACTCACAAGCTGTGAGCGAGCCATTAAATCTGATTATCTTCGTTGCCATGATAGCGATTGACAATAAACTCATCAGCGACGAAGTAATAGAAGAGCAGTTTGTGTGCGACCTTACCAAATGCAAAGGTGGCTGCTGTGAAGATGGCGATGCTGGTGCGCCTAAGGAAAAATGGGAACTGGAGAAACTCAAAGAACAGTATGATACCATCAAACCCTATATGACGAAAGAGGGGATTGCCGAAATTGACAGGCAGGGATTGTATATCTATGATAAAGAATTTGGATGGGTAACACCCACCATCAACGGAGCTATTTGCGCCTATGGATACAGAGATCAACAAGGCATTATTAAATGTAGTATTGAACAGGCGTATAACGATGGTAAAGTTGACTGGAAAAAACCGTTAAGCTGTCATCTTTTTCCTATTAAAATAAAAAAAAGCAGAAGAGATCCTGATATTGAATACGTGAATTACGAACCACGTGAAGACCTTTGTAAAGCCGCCTGTTCACTCGGAAAAAAATTGAAAGTGCCTGTATATGTTTTCCTGAAGGAATCGCTGATCAGGAAATATGGAGAGGAATTTTATGAGACATTGGCTGCAACGGCAGAACACATGAAAAACAACAAAGAAGAGTAATCAACATGACAGACACAGCCGCATCATTTATCGCTAAAAGCACCATTAAAGCTGCCGATCTCGAACACAGACGTAAAATCAATTTTAATATTGGTAAGTACAATGCTGTTGTTCCCATCGGAAAACAACAGTTTACAGATGTGATGCAGGTGAGGGAAAGGGCTAAGAACCGTAAATGGGAAGCTATTGAACACCTCGATGAGTATCTTATAGCATTTGAGAAAAAAATTACAGCAAGGGGTGCCAAAGTAATCTGGGCAGAGAACAGTGAACAGGCATTGGATGCAATAGGAGCCATTTGTAAAGAAAGGAACTGTAAAACACTGGTGAAGAGTAAGAGTATGGTAACTGAAGAAATTCACCTGAATGATTACCTGGAAAAAAGTGGAATTGAAAGTGTAGAAACGGATCTCGGGGAATATATCCAGCAGTTAGACGGAGAGCCACCTTATCATATTGTAACACCGGCCATGCATAAGAGTAAGGAAGATGTGGCCAAATTATTTGCCAGCAAATTAGGCACCAGACCCGATCTCACACCCGAAGAACTCACATTGGTGGCCCGTCAGAAATTACGTGAAAAATATGTAGAGGCCGAAGTGGGTGTAACTGGCGCCAATTTTATCATTGCAGATATTGGTGGTATTGCCGTAACAGAAAATGAAGGCAATGCAAGATTAAGTTGTGCCTGGCCCAAAACACATATTGTGATTGTGGGAATTGAAAAAATGATTCCATCTATTACAGATATGGCTACTTTCTGGCCTCTTCTTTCCACTTTCGGAACAGGACAAAAGGTGACAGTGTATAATACCATCATCAGTGGCCCCAAACAGGCATCAGAAACCGATGGCCCGGAAGAAATGTTTGTGATCTTACTCGATAATGGAAGAACAAATATTCTTGCTAACCCTACATCAAGAGAAGCATTATACTGTATCCGTTGCGGTGCCTGTTTGAACGCATGTCCGGTATATAAAAATATTGGTGGCCATGCATATGAAACTACCTATAGTGGTCCTATTGGAAAAGTAATTACGCCGCATTTACGTGGGGTAGATGATTATAAACACCTGAGTTATGCATCTTCCTTGTGTGGTAACTGTACAGAAGTTTGTCCGGTAAGAATTAACCTGCACGAATTGTTACTGGATAATCGTCATGAAGCAGTCGTTCAGGGTTCAAGTACCATTGCAGAAAGAGTGGCCTGGAAAGCCTGGAAAATGGCGAGTCTTAACCGCATGATGATGAATATGGGTAATGGGAAAATGAAAAACTGGGTGGTGAATAAAGTTTTTAAAGGTTGGTCTATGCATCGTTCTCAACTCGATTTCAGCCAAAAAACTTTTAACGAGTTGTGGAAGGAAAAGCAAAAACAATCATCTTAAACAGTGGGCCGCGTGCTGACTATTTTTTCGCCACATATCAGTCCGCGTCTTCAGTATATTGTTACTGTATTGTTTAAGGAATCTGTGGTTCTTACAGATAATCCCGAAACCTTTTTATTGAAGGAAGGGCCTTGTATCAATTATTCTGATCAATCAATAGGTAAAGGCCTGCAGATCATTCCTGTTGCTTTATTAAGAGAAATAAAAGTCGGTCAGCAAGAAATACAAATACATCGGTGGCAAGACCTGCCGGTTTTCTTCTCCGGACCAGGAGATATACCTTTTGATATTTTTGCTGCATCATTTTACCTGCTCTCACGCTACGAAGAATACCTGGATCATGAAAAAGACCAGTATGGCCGATATGATCATCACAACAGTCTGGCTCACCAGCAGGGTTTCCTTGAAATTCCGCTGATTGATTACTGGATGCTTGAATTTGAAAAAGAAATACAAAAAATATATCCGGCCTATCATTTGCCGGCCCGCCATTTTGTAGTTCAGCCAACTTATGATATTGATATTGCCTATCGTTTTCGGTATGCATCTCCTTTTAAAAATATCAAAGGCTATTTTACTGACTTTCTCATGGGCAGGTTCGATGCGCTAATGGAACGGTCTGCGATATACAGCGGTAAACAAAAAGACAGTTATGAAATTTACGATTGGTTGGATGAGTTGCATAAGCAGTTCGCATTACAGCCTTATTATTTTTTCCTCGTAGCTGAAAAGCAAAAAGGGTACGATAAAAACACAGACCCATATACCAGTGGCATGCAGGATTTGATTGAGACCCATGCAAAAAAATACAGGGTCGGTGTTCACCCTTCTGTACAAAGTAATACAGATGGAGATTGCCTGGAAAGAGAAATCAAGTTGTTATCTTATCATGCACATTACCCCATTCGTTACTCACGGCAACATTATTTAAAATTACAATTGCCGGAAACCTACCGTCGACTTATAGCTGCTGGTATTCAACAGGAACATTCTATGGGATACGGTGCTGTGAATGGTTTCAGGGCATCGACCAGCCATCCGTTTTATTGGTATGATCTCGCAAAAGAGCAAACTACCTCACTGCAGATCATTCCTTTCTGTTATATGGATAGTGCAGCTATTTTTTATGAAAGACTGAATGCAGAGATGGCGATGGAAAGAATGAATTATTTTTTTGCGACGGTCAAAAAAGTAAATGGTGTGTTCAGTTATGTGATGCACAATCATTTTTTAACGGAGCAAAAAGAGTGGGTCATGTGGCGTAACATGTATGAATCTTTTCTGAGAACAATGCATTAAGTATATTCTTCAGTACTTTTCTGTGCCTTCAGTGGTAATATTAATGCCACTGAAGGCACAGAAGAACACTGAAACCTTATCCGACATCTGCCAAAGCCTGTTCTCTTTGTTTTTTCAAACTTCTGTTCACAAGAAATACACCCACCAATGTAATCGCAGAGCCGATTAAAATATCAATGGTTAGTTTTTCATTCATTAGTACAGATCCCGTAAGAATCGCAATAATTGGATTGATATAAGCATAGAGCGCAGCAATAGCGGGTTCTAAATGTTTCATGGTATAAATGAATGCCACAAAAGCCACGATAGAACTCACGAATACCAGATAAGCGATTGCAAGCCATGTACTGCTGGGGATGGCTGTAATGGGTATGGTGTTGCCCGAAGCCAGTGTCATAATCATGAGCAAAAACGATCCGAGTAACATTTGCCAGCCTGTAGCATTATAGGCATTGATCTTTACTTTATTTCTTGCAATGATAATCGTTCCTATACTCCAGCTTAGCATGGCAATAAGTGAAAGGATCAAACCCAATACATAACCTTCGGGCTGGTTATGAAAAGCATTGTCATAAAATACAATGCCTATGCCTGTAATGCCTAATAAAAGCCCCACAAAAGTAACCCAGGTAATTTTCGTGTTGCGGAAGAAGATGCGTTCAATGATTACTACCGATAATGGATATAGTGCGGCAATTAATGCTGCCAGTCCACTGGGTATATAACGTAAGGCAACAGTGGCAAAACCATTGGCTATAACAAATAATAAAGTACCCATACCGGCCAGCCATAACATTTGTTTGGCAGTGGGTAACTTTTCACCCCTGATCAGAAAGAAACCTACGAACAGAACACCTCCCATAAACTGGCGGATAGCTGCTACTTCCAAACCTGGCACATTTCCTTTTACGGCAATCTTGCTGGCCACCCAACTGGTTCCCCAGATAATACTGGTGGCTACTAAACCGATATATGCTTTCTGTTTGGTGGTCATTGTATTAATGACGGAAATGACGCATGCCTGTCATTACCATCGCTAATTTTTTTTCTGTACAATATTCAATACTGTCTTTATCGCGAACAGAACCTCCGGGTTGAATAAATGCTTCGATGCCCGCGTCATGTGCAATCTGAACACAATCATTGAACGGAAAGAATGCATCTGATGCCAGTACAGCGCCTTTCAGTTCAAATTTAAACTGATGTGCTTTTTCAATGGCATGTCTGAGTGCATCGATACGGCTGGGTTGT
>DPWF01000392.1:4923-5357 GCA_003526435.1 Chitinophagaceae bacterium
AGTGCAATGGCATTGCTTTTTAAATGTTTACAAACCAGGTTGGCAAAAGCAAGGTCTTCTTTTTCTGCAGCACTGGTTTCTCTTCCACCAACTTCTTCCCACTTACTGTAATTGCCTTCATCGCTGCCCTGTTCGAGCACACCATTCAGAATAGATTTGGATGGTTGTTTCAAAGCAGGTCTTTCAGCTTTCAGTTGCAGTAATATCCTGTTCTTTTTGCTTTTCAATACTTCAAGTGCATCTGTATCAAATGAAGGTGCAATCAGTACTTCAAAGAAAATTTCGTTGATGGCATCTGCAGTAGCTTTGTCAATACTTCCATTACTTACCAGTACGCCACCAAATGCACTTTCGGGGTCGCCGGCAAGTGCCGCATCCCAACTTTCTTTCACAGTGGGTCTTGCAGCAATACCACAAACATTGGTATGTTTAAT
>DPWF01000337.1:0-8203 GCA_003526435.1 Chitinophagaceae bacterium
GATGGGAGAGACTTCTAAATTATTATCAGAACGTTTCGGCAAAATAGTCCAGAAAAGAGAAAGCCTTTCAACCAACCGTATGGACACCTCTATCAGCCAATCATTTCAGTTGGACCATGCGGTACCTGCTTCAAAAATATCGAGTTTATCATCAGGCGAATTTGTTGGCATGGTATCAGATGATCCCGACAATAGAATCAAGCGTAAAATGTTTCACGCGGAGATCGTGCAGGACAGCAAACGATTAAATGAAGAAATGAGTCTATTTGAAGAGATCCCAAAAGTTCGTGATGTTAGCGCACAGGAAATAAGCGACAATTACTATCAGATATCCCAGGATATTCAAAACCTAATAGAACAGGAATTATTTAAACTTAATCTGATTGAAGAAGATTTGGAAAATCTGTAAATATTGTATCTTTGACTATCTGCAACAGTTAGTTGCGACCACGTAGTAGGCATTTTATTTTACCCTTCTGTCTGCTCTGCAAAACCCAAGGTAGTTAACCGATACGTTTTACACCTACAATTCGGGTAGTTCATTTTAAAAATATGAGCTATGAAAGTTAGCTTTTATCTAAAACGTCCAAACGACAACAGGGTGTCCGTTGTATTTGCGCAGATCAACTACAACATGACAGTTTACAAATACTACTTGTTGGAGAAAATCCATCCTTCCGACTGGAATCGGAAGAAGCAATGCGCAAAACCGGGTGCCAAGTTTGTCGAAAGTATTTCGTTTAATAAACGGTTGCAGGAGATATCAGTTATAATGACTGAAGTGTTGTATAAGTACATAAACAGCAATGGAGGTAAATCACCATCACCACAGGGATACTACGATTTACTCGATGAAGCTTTTGACCGACAAACGCCGGAAAAAAAAGCGCGTGAAGCAGAACGATCCTTCTGGGGTTTCTTTCAAAATTTTCTCGACCGGATGGAATGTGGCAGTCGCGTACACTTAACCAAGAACACACCGATTGCTGTAAACACGATCAGGAATTACCGCAACCTGATGAACCACTTACGCGATTATCAGGAGTTCTCTAAGCGTGACATCGAATTCGACACCATTGATATGCCATTTTATTATGGCTTTGTTGACTACCTGACTAAGAACAAAAAAGTAAACATCAATACCATCGGCAAACAGGTTACGCAGATTAAAGTGCTGATGCGGGAAGCACTTGAATTGGGCTACACCAACAATACTATTTTTACACATCGAAAATTTAGGTCAGGCACTGCCGATACCGATGCTTTGTATCTGAATGATAAAGAAGTGGAGGAACTGTACAAACTTGATCTCTCTGGTCACAAAAAATTGGAACGGGTTCGTGATCTTTTTGTGATCGGCTGTTTTACAGGTTTACGTTTTTCCGATCTAAGTCAATTGTCAATGATAAGTTTAGATGATGAAATTATTGAACTAAGGCAAATCAAAACAGGCGACCCGGTTTACATTCCTCTGCAACCGGAAGTAAAATCGATTATGGCACGCTATGATAACGGGTTCCCCTCAACGATGTCAAATCAAAAGTTCAATGAATACCTGAAAGACGTTTGCATTAAATGTGAATCGCTTAAAAAGGAAATATCTCTGAAAACATTTGTGGCAGGGAAAAGAGAAACTGTTACAAAACCCAAATGGTCTTTTGTAAAATCACATACAGCTCGTCGCTCATTTGCTACCAACGAATACAAAAAGGGAGAGCTTACTATAGCAGAGATTCGCGCAATCACCGGACACAAAACAGATAAATCCTTTTACAAATACATACGTGTTACTTCGCGTGAAAATGCAGAAAACGTTGCCGCCAAATGGAGGGAACGTGCAGCTAGAAAATTACGATTAGCACACCCAGAAACCAAGTTAAGAGCAGTTTAATCCAAATCATCAGAGATGCCGTCACAATTAGTGATTGCATCTAATTTTTTCAAACCATTCAGTTACTATGAATTTGATAAATATCCGGCAGAAGATTTATGAGGTTCGAGGCGTAAAAGTGATGCTTGATTTTGACTTAGCCGTACTTTATGAAGTAGAAACCAGATCCCTCAATCAATCTATCAAAAGAAACTTAGACAGCTTTCCCAACGACTTTATGTTTAGGTTAACTCAGGAGGAGTGGCAGGAAATCTCATCATCACAAATTGTGATGATAGATGCTGTCCCCAAGAACCGTGGTGGCAAATATCTCCCTTACGCTTTCACAGAGCACGGAGTCACCATGCTGGCGAGTGTTCTAAAAAGCCCAACTGCCAGAAAAATGAATATTGCGATTGTCCGGGCTTTTATTGGTCTCAAGAAATGGGCGATTGATCATAGTGATATCATCGAACAGTTAGAAGGCCTGAAACAGCGGATCGGAGAACATGATATTCAGCTAAACCAGATTTATGATGCCATCGAAAACCTCTTAGATCAAAAAGTAGAGCAGAAAACATGGGAAAATCGGGGAAGGATCGGTTTTCGGAAATAGTAGCTTGTATCGAAGACTGAGAATAACAAACCCCAACTTGGTATTATGCCGGTGTTCAGAATTAATATCTTATTTACTGACTGGCAAACTAGACCGCTTTATTATAGCTTGACAAGCTCTTACTCGATTTCACATAAAACATTGAATTTTAGTATTTTACAACTGTAAAGCTATAACCGTATAAGACCGGATATCTAAAAAACTGGAAAACAGCAGATATCAAAAGGCTTGGGAAATCTACTATCTACAACAATAAGAAGGAATAAAGAGCCATGAAGGAGTTATTGAGTTAATAAATCAAAAGTGGACAATCTTTTTTACCAATACTTTGTTATAAATATTACTTTCGTGTCCATGATAAAGATGCTGAATCGAATATTATTGATGATCGCCGTAATTACGGTAATTGGTCATAGTATTCTTCCGCATGTGCATCACTCAGATCAACAAGTGTCGGTTCATGCTGATCATGAACATTCTGAAGATCCGAAAGAAAAACATCATCATCATGAGTCTGGGGATGACAGTGAAAACGAGCATAGCTTATTTTCATTTGTTCAATTAGATGATAGTTTTATTCCTTCCGGAAAAGGAACGAATGTAAAACAGGTATCGGAGATAACGTTTTATATACCGGTGGCACTTACTTTTTCCATTGAATCGGTAGTTGCTGAGTCAAGGGTGCATGTTAGCAGGTATTCCCAACACACGCCACCTGACCCATATTTATTATTACTCCCATCTAGGGGGCCTCCCTGTCTCGACGTATAAGCGAGAGAGGCTTTTGTATGTATATACTGCAGCCTGGCTTTTATTTCCTTCAATATTTATTTATTCATTCATTAAATTTTTCACATGAAAAAGTCAATTTTCATTGCACTAATATGCAGTGCATCTTTAGCCATGTTTAGTTGTGATAATGCTCCAGAAGTTAAAGAAGGACATACACACAGCGATGGTACCACACATGCAGATCATGACACCACTAAGCCGGTGCAACAGGAATTTAATGCTGCCGATAGCAGTAGTAAAACAGCTGATACCAGCGCACATACACATGAGGACGGAAAAAAGCATTCTCACTAACGGGTTAAAATTGAAACAATGAAAAGATTATTGGTCGCCATTTTTGTATTGGCAGTAGTTGCAGGATGTAATACTACTGCAACAGAAAACCATGAACATGCACCGGATGGCAGCCATCCGGGTGAAGAAGGGTTGCAGGCACTTTCATACACCCTGTATTCTGACAAAACCGAACTATTTGTGGAGTTCAAGCCTCTTGTGGTTGGTCAGACTTCGACATTTGCGGCTCACCTAACTAAATTGGGTGATACCTTTTTGCCTTATACAGAAGGTATAGTTACTGTAAGTCTGCTGTTAGGAACAAAAGGACTGAAACAAACAGCCATAGCCCCTTCTTCCCCGGGAATCTTTCGATTAGCCTTGCAGCCTTCAGCAGTTGGTAAAGGTAAATTGATATTTGATATTACCGCATCAGGAATAACTGATCAGATCGTAATTCCAGATGTTGAAGTATATGCAAATGAAGCAGCGGCAATCGCATCACAGGCTTTGACCGATGGCGCAAATGATATTTCATTTCTGAAAGAACAGGCATGGAAAATTGAGTTTACCAATATGCCTGTTACTAAGGACACGATTTATGAAGTATTGAAAGTAACAGGAGAAATTCAATCGGCGCCGGGTGATGATGTAACGATTGCATCAAGGTCAAACGGCATTGTAAAATTTCTTACTAACAATAATGTAATTGGTGCTTCGGTACGTTCTGGTCAGCCGATGTTTGGTGTAAGTGGTGGAGAAATTGCTTTTGAAAATGTAGAAGCAGCTAAAGAAGCTGCAAGAGCCGAACTGTCAACAGCAAAAGCAGAATACGACCGAATCAGCGAGTTGATAAAAGATAAATTGGTAACCCAAACTGAATACCGTCAGGCATCACTACGTTATGAACAAGCGCAGATTGCACTAGCCAATCTCAGTCGGAATTATAGTGGAGGGAAAAATCTTTCATCTCCGATTAACGGATATGTAAAAACATTATTGGTAAGTGAAGGTCAATATGTGAATTCAGGTCAACCACTTGCTATTATAACAAAGAACAATCAGATAATACTAAAAGCAGATGTATCGCTGAAAGATGCAGGTAAGATTCAAGAGATTAGAGAGGCTCAGTTTTCACTTGCGCAGAGCAAAGAGTTATTTAACTCAAAAGAGCTCAATGGGCGTCTCTTATCTATTGGCAAAACCACATCTTCTAATTCACCCTTTATACCAGTCTTCTTTCAAATTGATAGAAGACCTGAGTTAGTTCCAGGTTCTTTTGCAGACATCTATTTGAAAACAAAACCAGTTTATAATGTGCTGATCATTCCTGTATCGGCATTAATTGAAGAGCAAGGTGCTTACTATGCTTATGTTCAGACAAAAGGAGAAAGTTTCCAAAAAAGAGAATTGAAACTTGGCGTAAACGATGGTAAACAAGTGCAGGTTGTATCGGGGATTAGTGAAGGAGAAAGAGTCGTAGTGAAAGGCGCGTATCAAATTAAATTAACACAGGCAAGCGGAACAATGCCAGCTCATGGTCATGAGCATTAAAATGGTGGATCATGTTGAATAGAATCATAAAATTTTGTCTTCATAACAAGGTAGTTGTTATAGCAGCAACGATCTTACTATTGCTGCTGGGCATCTATACGGCAACAAAGATGGAAGTGGATGTTTTCCCTGATCTTACTGCTCCAACTGTGGTGGCATTAACAGAAGCGCATGGGATGGCTCCTGAAGAAGTAGAAAGATTGGTAACATTCCCTGTAGAAACAGCAGTAAATGGAGCTGGTAATGTGCGACGTGTTCGTTCATCTTCCTCAGCGGGCATTTCAATTGTATGGGTTGAATTTGAATGGGGAACGGATATATACCGAGCTAGACAGATTGTAAATGAAAAGATCAGTATTGTTTCAAACCAGTTGCCCATTGGCGTAAGCACACCTGTTATGGCCCCCCAGTCTTCCATTATGGGGGAAATAATGCTGATCAGCGTTTCGGGTAAAACTACATCGGGTATGGATGCTCGAACCATTGCTGATTGGCAGGTACGGCCTTTATTGCTTTCTATCGGAGGTGTATCGCAAGTAGTAGTGATTGGGGGCGAGTATAAACAGTATCAAATACTGGCGTCACCCCAAAAAATGAAATATTACAATGTGTCATTAACGGAGTTGATCAAAGCAGCATCGGAAGCTAATAAAAATGCAACTGGTGGTTTTCTAACTGAACATAGTAATGAATATGTGGTAAGGGGGATCGGAAGAACGAATGACTTAACAGAACTAGGGAATTCGGTAATTAAATCCTTACAAGGAAACCCTGTAAAAATTAATGATGTTGCTGAAATTAAGATTGGGGCAGCGATTAAGATAGGTGATGGTTCACTGAAAGGTCAACCATCAGTGATTATGACGGTGATGAAACAGCCGGGAACTAATACCCTGGAACTTACTGACAAAATAGACAAGTCACTGACTGATCTAAAAAAAACACTGCCTGCTGATCTGGAAATCAATACAAAGATTTTCCGACAGGCTGATTTTATCAATGCATCTATCGGTAATATCAATAAAACATTAATAGAGGGGTCAATTTTTGTGGTAATTATTCTCTTTCTGTTTTTGATGAACTGGCGTCCCACATTAATATCGCTTATCGCAATTCCTATATCATTGATCACCGCTATTTTAATGTTGAAGTGGATGGGTTATACCATCAATACAATGAGTCTTGGAGGGATGGCGATTGCCATTGGTGCTTTAGTGGATGACGCCATTATTGATGTAGAGAATGTATTTAAAAGACTCAAACAGAATTTCACAAAACCTGTTGGAGAAAAAAGAGAGGTACTTGATGTCATCTTCGATGCCTCAGTAGAAATTAGAACATCTGTTATCAATGCAACTTTTATAATCATTGTAGCTTTTTTCCCACTCTTCTTTTTGTCTGGAATGGAAGGCAAACTATTAATGCCACTCGGCATTGCTTTTATAGTATCCTTGTTCGCTTCACTGGTTGTTTCCATTACTATTACGCCGGTATTGTGCAGCTATTTATTGTCGAGCGATAAAATGTTGGGGCGTCAACATAGAGAAAGCTGGTTAGTGCGACAACTTGGAAGAATATATACTTCTTCACTTACAAAACTGATGCAGTTTAAATCAGTGGTTATCGGTACAGCTATCGTATTATTTATTGGAGCAATTGTGTTACTTGGATTTTTAGGGAGAAGTTTTCTCCCAGAATTCAATGAAGGTTCTTTAGTAATCAGTGCGACAAGTTTACCGGGTATTTCTTTAGAGGAAAGTAATAAAATAGGGTCCCGTATTGAGAAAACCTTATTAACAATCCCCGAAATAAAAATGACGACTCGTAGAACGGGACGGGCTGAACTGGATGAACATGCACAAGGGGTGAATGCATCAGAAATTGATGCACCCTTTGTACTGAAAGAAAGAAGTCGTGAAATATTCATGAACGATGTAAGAGAAAAACTGGCTGCTGTTCCTGGAGCCAATATTACCATTGGTCAACCTATCGGACATAGGATAGACCATATGCTTTCGGGTACAAGAGCGAATATTGCTATTAAAATATTTGGCTCTGATTTGAATAGGCTCTTTCAAATTTCAAATGAAATTAAAACAGCCATTGAAGGAACTAATGGGCTTGTAGACTTAAGTGTGGAACAACAGGTTCAGATACCACAGATTCAAATAAAAGCTAAAAGAGAAATGCTTGCCAAATATGGAATAACAGTTGGCGAGCTGTCAGAGTTTATTGATGTAGCATTTGCAGGAGAAAAAGTTTCTGAAGTGTATGAAGGTAACCAACGATTCGATTTGTTGTTACGTTTTGATGATGAGAATAGGGGTGATTTTGAAAAAATCAACAATACGCTGATTGATACAAAAATCGGAGAAAAAATTCCACTTCATTATGTTGCAGAAGTTGTTTCGGCAAGTGGCCCGAATACGATTAATCGAGAGAATGTGCAAAGAAAAACAGTGGTATCGGCGAATGTTTCAGGTAGAGATCAGAAAAGTGTAGTGGATGAGATTAGAAAAAAAATAGAAACAAATATTCAGTTACCCGAAGGTTACAGGGTAGAATATGGTGGCCAGTTTGAATCTGAAGCAGAAGCTTCCAAAACACTTGTAGCTACTTCTTTATTGTCATTACTAGTAATTTTTTTCCTACTTTATATAGAGTTCAAAAATGTAAAAATCTCGGCCATTATTTTATTGAATCTTCCACTAGCGTTGATTGGTGGCGTATTAAGTGTATGGATGACTACTGGTATACTGAGTATACCAGCCATCATTGGTTTTATCACCCTGTTTGGTGTAGCTACTCGCAATGGGATTTTATTGGTATCACATTATAATACGCTCCGAAATGAAGGAATGGGATTAGTTGATACTATTATTCACGGATCGCAAGATCGTTTAAGTCCGATTTTAATGACAGCCTTGACTGCTGGACTGGCATTGATTCCACTGGCGATGGGCGATGATTTACCTGGAAATGAAATACAGAGTCCAATGGCCAAAGTAATTCTTGGAGGACTCCTCAGTTCTACTTTACTAAATCTATTTGTGGTTCCAGTGGTGTATTATTTAGCAAACTCAAAAGGAGAAAAGAAA
>DPWF01000337.1:8249-11466 GCA_003526435.1 Chitinophagaceae bacterium
GATACTGATGGTGCTGTTTGTACAAGCTGTAGTTGCCCAACACCAACTGGTATACGTACTTACGCAAGTAGAAAAAAACAACAAATCCATTCAGACCAATAAACATTATTGGGCATCAAAACAGGCTGAGTTAAAAACGGGCCTTACCCCATATGATCCGGTGGTTGAATATGATTATCTGTATGGGTCACCGGTGGGTGCTGGTAATCAGCGTGACTTGGTTATTACACAGCGATTTGATTTTCCTACAGTATATAAACGGAAAAGAGAATTGTCTGACAGACAAATTGCACAAACTGTTTTTCAGCAACAGGTATTCCGGCAGGACATTCTACTAGAAGCTAAGCTGTTGACTTTAAAGGTAATATACTTGAATAAGAAAGAAGCCGAACTGGCACGAAGACTACAAAGTACACAGAAGGTATTGTCTGATTACGAGAAAAAATTTGAAAAAGGCGATGCTACCATTCTGGATTTCAATAAAGCAAAATTGCAATTACTGAATATAGAGAACGATGTACGACTTGCACAGAATGAAAAACAGGTAGTGCTTACAAAAGTTACTGAATTAAATGGTGGTGAGCAGTTGCTGATTGCAGATACGTTATATCCTTTACAACCCATCATTCCAGATTTTGAAATGTTGGATAGTATCATTGAAGCCCATGACCCGATTTTAAAAATCTATGAACAAGAAAAGAAAGTGTGGGCGCAGCAAATGAATGTTCAGAAGTCGATGAATCTGCCTAAAATTGAAACTGGTTATCACTCACAGGGAATATTAGGACAAAGTTATAGGGGTATTCGCTTAGGTATAACCATTCCTTTGTGGGAAAACAAAGGAAAGTTGCAGGCTGTGAAATCTGGACTGCAGCATGCTGAATCTGCCGCTGTATCGAATGTTCTAGAGCATCGCTTTGAAAATAAACAATGGTATGATCAGCTGGCCATCAGAGGAAAAATATTAGAAGACAGTAAAGCCCTTTTAACATCGCTAAACAATACTGTGTTGTTGGATAAGGCACTTGCATTAGGGCAAATAACAGTCATACAATATTTTTATGAAGCTAGCTTTTATTATGCGTCTCGCGATAGGTATTTGCAGGCTGAATGGGAATATCAGGAGTTGTTGGCAAAGTTGTATCGGTTTGAATTGTAATTTACAATTATGGGTTTAATCATTTAATTATGTAGCTTCTTTATATAACTTTAATTGAGAAATAACCTATGACGATTTGTCTACTTGCTCCAATTGGAAATTTTAATGGTAGCTTTATATACTAAGATTTTATTTGCTTCATCGTTTTAAAACCAATCTAATGGATCGTAAACAATTTTTAACTGCTTCAGGCGTGTTGGCGGCTACTAGTATTCTTCCCGTTAATTCTGTATTAGCTGAGCATTATGATACCAATGGTTTTGAAAGGCTAGTAGATGCAAACGGTAATTTTCAGCTTCAATCATTACCCTATAATAATAATTTCTTAGAGCCTTATATGGATGAGGAGACTGTGCACCTGCATCATACCTTCCATCACGGTGGAGCAGTGAAAGCTGCCAATGTCGATATCCAAAAAATTAGAAAGGCGATGGAGGAAAATAATTTTGAGACAGTAGATTACTGGACGAAGAAACTCTCTTACCATTTTTCATCACATGTATTACATACTATTTTCTGGACTAACCTCACCAATAAAAAAACAGACCCACAAGGCGAGCTATTAAAAAGAATCGAAAAATCATTTGGCAGTTATGATAAGCTAAAGGGCTATTTGGCGGCAACTTCAAAGAATGTGGATGGCAATGGCTGGGGTATTCTGGGTTATCAACCTTATTCAGATAGCCTTACCATTTTACAATGTGAGAATCATGAAAAACTTACGCAATGGGGAGTAATTCCTTTATTGGTGATTGATGTTTGGGAACATGCGTATTACCTTAAATACAAAAATAAGCGAGCCGATTTTGTAGATACTATGCTAAACATCATCAATTGGGATAATGTTAGTGATCGTTTAAATACTGTCTTGAAACTTGGTTGATAGAATAGGTTACAATTGGTTTTAGTATCAAAAATATCTTATCTTATCGATTGAACTAATAACAAAAGTGAATATTACTTTAAAACTATTTCATATCTACACTTGATTTCAGATTTGTGAAAAAAAACATCTAAACCCTAAAAAAAAATCGAGTATTTAGAATGAAACAAGAAGATTAGAATCTTCGATTGTCATATTAGTCATCAACTCGATAATAAAATCTAACATGTTGTGCTATTTAAAAACTCAGAGCATGCTTGATCTGAGCGAGTTTTATTTCATTTAAATGATTAATCCAATGCAAGATTGACATTGACACAGAAGGCTAAATTTCTTGTACAAAAAGTCGGTCGATTTTGCGCAGCTTCCAACGCACACATTCATCATTTATATAGCCGATTGGGTAATTGAAATTTACTTTCCATTTAATGACAATGATGAAATGCTAGGTAAAGGCAAAGCCATAGTTTATCCAATTTATCCATCCATAGTGTTTGAAGCTTTGTTGTCTGGTAAACCTATCCGGTAAAAAGACTTTGAACCTCCTAATATTGAACTGAATTCGGACAAGAAGATAAAGTCGAGTAAAGAAGTCTGGATAACTTCAACCAATCCAAAGCACTTCAAAAACCTTGTCGGCTTTGATCCCGAAACAGGTGTATCCACTCTCGGCTAAATGTATAATACAGCGGCTATGATAGTGGCAAGGAATGATATACGGTTTACCAATGAAGAGTTGATACAGCTTACGACAATTGTCAAATCTTTGCGGGGAATTAAAGATTAAATTATGTAGAAAATAGGGCAAAAAATTGCTTTACGACTATTAACTCGTGCTGTATGGCGTATACCAATTGCCGGTCTAAATTGGATGATTTTCAGTCAGTTGTGTTAAAATCGGTAAGTCTTTATTCAGATCAAGACATACTCCCCCTACAGCTCAAAAGCCACTCTCCGGAGTGGCTTTTTTATTGACTGGATCGTTCAACACTATCTTGGCTGTCAGACAATCCCGTAATCAGAATCAGGCTTATAAATGAGGATGTATAAAAAAGATACAGATAAGGCACGTCAATAAAAGCGTACATCACCACAATCGTAAGCTTCAGGGTAGCCAGTGCAACATTATTATACTGTTGTGCATATCGCCTGCTTGCATACATAACAGCCATTAC
>DPWF01000337.1:11515-16726 GCA_003526435.1 Chitinophagaceae bacterium
GGAAAGAAAATAGTATCAACATCCTGTGTTGCACTTCAATCTGTTCCGGACCAAAGAATTTAGCGAGTCCCATACTCTGTGTAAAATATTCCGGAGCCTCCCTCCATATACGTACTGCATGTTTTATGTATTGTTGAGGCTGCTCTAATGCAATACGTATAGGCTCTAACCCAAAAGGAAGAATCAGCAATACTACTATTGTAATAAACGCAGACAGAAAACGAATGCTGTCTCTTTTTTGTTTCCGTATCAAAAACAGGTAAACCAGCATAGCAGGCAACCACCCTGCGATAGCATACCGGCTCAATATACAAAGCGCAGCCGCAATGCCGACCAATAAAAAGTTTTCTGAAAGCAGGGCCAGTACCAATAGGCTGTAATAAAATACTACTATGCCTTCTTCTGACAAACGAATAAAATTATGTGTTGTATCGGTGTATAGCCATAAACACAGAATACCAGCAACTAATAAAAGAACAGCTCCTGATATTTTTTGCCAATGCGCTTTCCAGTACAAAATGAAAATCGAAAAAGACAGGAATACTGCCAATGAAGTTATCCATCGCGGATCAAAACCAAATTTTACTGATAGCAGGAACGGCATCCACATAGCAGGCAGATAAATGGGTTGAATACCATTCCATATTTCCTGAACAGGTTGATAAACCATTAACCAGTCGCCTTCTAAAAAACGTTGGCTCATTACCTGCATAATGGGTATCATATCTGCATCGGTGTAAGAAAGCGGAGACTGATTGACCCACTGTTTTGTAAACAGAAACATAACTAATCCACCGAACAATAACATCATCAATTGGTAGGACCATACAGCCCGAAATTCATATACACCTGATGCTGTCCTGTTTTTTTTATCCGGTATACGTAATATAAAAAACGAAATTGCAACTCCACTAAGTGTGTATAGTACAGTTGCCAACGGAATAATAGCATTGAATTTCAGCGCATAAGTTACACAGAGTGTTTCGAGCAACAGGCAAATTAACAGCCATTGTTTAATGGTGCGCATCAGTTAGTTGTAATATATGATTAAGTAAACTTAATACTTTATCTGTATAGAATAAGTAGCTTTTACTTCATTATCTTATTCTATATCCTTCAGTATACTTAGTGGCTACTATGCCATATGCAAATGAATTGCCACTTAAAATACTGAGATACAGTGAGGCAATTTGAGTATCATCGCCCTTCGATTTCTTAATTCCCAATCCTGTTTCGTTCTTCACTACTTGATTGATCCATTCTCTTATTGGTAAACTTTTTTCCGAAACTAAAATTGTAGGAGAAAATCAACGCATAATTACGCGTTTGCCTTTTTTGATAAAATTCCGTGTGAACACCTAAATAATCTGTTTGAGCAGCTTCTCTTGTGACATTGAAAATATCTGAAATGGAAAACCGCAACCTGGCTTTCCCTTTTATCATCCTTCGCGAAAAACCCAGGTCGGTATAGCAGAAATCAGCAGTTTTCGAATTTGCATTGACATAAGCCGACCTGTATTCAGTAGCCAGATCAATATCTACTACTCCCGGCCATTGAAAATTGTGTATCTGTCGTAAAGAAAAAGCAGTTCGCTTATTACGAAAAGACTGTATGGTAAAATCAGCATGATACAATGAGAAACTATGATTGATTGTCCATGTTTTGGTAACACGTACAGGCGCCTCAATATTTATTCCATAAGTACTGTTACGATCAATGTTCAGGTATTGGTTTTCAATTTTACCACTAACAGGTATCGTTAACTGCGAAATAATATCTGTAGTGAGTGACAGGTATGTAGTTAACGACCAACCCTTTCCCAATTGGGTGCCCAGCTCAAAATTATGGGTGTATTGTGGCGTAAGATTTGGATTCCCAATGATGGATATAATGGTACTCAATTGTAACCGATAAGGATTAAGTTCATTAAAAGCCGGGCGCTGCAACCTTCTTGCATAACTAAAAAAAATACCTGTTCCTTTTTGTTCATCCAGTATTCGTGATACAAATAAAGATGGAAATAGTCCGATATACGCTTTTGAAAAATCCGCAATCCCATTTGCTGATTTGCCTTTCGACCATGTTTGTTCTGCCCTTATGCCTAATTTGATACTTGTTTTTTTAATGTTTTTTTCGATAGTACCGTAACCCATCAACAGGTTTTCATGATAAATAAAAGGTAAGTTGGCTACCCTGTTATTCCTCCTGATACCCGCATATTTTATTCCTGAACGAAATTGCCATAGCTTATTCAACACTTGCACATGATCGGCCTGTGCAGAAAAAATATTTGTTTCGCTGGGTGTGTTACTGATCAGTATTTCATTCAATGTAGGGTCGCTATATATTCCTGTAAAAGTATTCAGCTCAGATCTATTACCTGTTGTGTATTCTGCTTTTAGCTTAAAGATTGAACCAATTGTATCTGTCTTTAACTGATAAAGGGCATTTGTACTTGTTTGAAACATGTTCCGTAACCAGTCCGTATAATTGGTTCCGGAAATTTGCTGTCCGGATGAACGACGTTGTTCTACTTCATTAAAAAATTCGTGGCGCATCTGTGTACCACCCATAACAGATTGTATAACCAACGACTGCTTTTCTGAGATATCGAACGCCATGCTTAGTCTGTACTGCTGTCTTCCATTATCGTTACGTCTTGTTCCTACACTGTTAAAATAACTGCCATCGGTGAAAATGCTGGCGTTATTTCCATAAGAATGATTGAGGTCCTGTATCAAAGACAAACCTCCTGTTATATAAAAACTACCTGCTTTATAATCTGCCGACAAACCAGGTCCATACAAAGACGCATGGCCCTGTTGACGGTACTGCACAAAAACTGATCCGTTCAGACCATCCTTCCGGGCTTTCTTTAATACAATATGTACAATACCTCCTGCACCTGCTGCTTCGTACTCAGCGGGCGGATTGGGTATCACTTCAATTTTACTGATATCTTCTGATCGTAGTGTTTTTAAATATTCTGTCAGTTCGTCGCCTGTCATTCTTTGTACCACATCATTCACCATTACCGTTACAGACTGATTACCCCGTATTCGAATCCCACCATTGTTGTCAACCCATAACCCCGGCGATCGTTGCAATACATCCAATGCCGAATTACCATTCGCCAGGAAACTATTTTCAACGTTAATGATATACCGGTCTGGCTTTCTTGTTACCAGTGGCCTATTGCTGGTTACTGTAACATTACCCAGTGTTAACGGCTCGGGTTCCAGAACAATATTTGTTAGTGATGTAGTATCGGGATATATAATCGTTTGCGCAGCAGACTTATACCCCGGCAACGAAAAACGAAAAGAAAAATAAGCCGAACTGTCTGTTGCCAATGCAAATCTAAACTGCCCCGATTCATTGGTAGCAGTAAAACCCAAACGTTGTTTATTTCGTTCAAGCACAACAGATACAAATGAAAGCGGTTTGCCATCGCTATCTGTTACTTTACCTGACATGACTATCTGCGCCGTTATAGATTGAATAGCACAGAGCGCCAGCCATAAGACCATCCATTTTTTTTGCATAAGGGGCATATTAAAAAATGGGGACCGGATAGACATCCATCCCCGTACCAAAAAACCAGTTATGAGACTGGCTATATAAAAGTAGCGGCTGGTACGGGGGCAGGAAACCGGAATTGAGCAGTTGGTGGCTATAAATGCTTAACCTGCGATATTTCTGTATTTTATTTGCGGGGAATCAATGCTTTCAGAAGGATTTCTTTCTTAGATCTCGACACATCTACCGAGGATCCATCACTCATCACAAGACTTCCTCCCTCTCCTCTTACATAGGTTTTCACTTCATTGAGGTTTACGAGGAATGAATGATGTACACGAAGAAAATGAAAGTGTTCAAGCATCTCTTCTACCTCTTTAAGTGTACGCGATATAGTAAGTGTTTGTTTGGATTTTAGTATGAGTATGGTATAGTTACTGCTTGAATTACAATAAATAATATCGTTCACTGCTACGATCTGCAACCCCTCCATAGTGGGTAATGCAATTCGCCCGGCGCCAGACACATTTGCTGTTTGCTGGAATCTTGATAACAGGATATCCAGTTGTTGCGGCAGAGATGGCTCAGCTCTTTCTGTAAATTTATTAACTGCATCTTTTAATTCATTTCCATCAACCGGTTTCAATAAATAGTCTAATGCACTGAAACGAATGGCCTGTATAGCGTACTGATCATAGCTGGTAGTAAAAATTACTTCAAAACTGAAAGGCCTTAATGACTCCAATAAAGCAAAGCCATTCATATGGGGCATTTCCACATCCAGGAAAATCAGTTGTGGCTGGTGTATTGCTACGAGTTGTTTTGCCTCTCTCGGGTCGTTACAAATAGCAGATACAACTACCTGCGGACACTGTCTGCCCAACAATGTTACCAATGCCTGGCAGGCATAGGGTTCATCATCAATAATAATGGCATGAATTTGTTGCTCATTCATACTTCTTTACTTTTTATAGACAGAATTACTTTCGTACCTGTTACATTTCCACTTTCATCTTTTACATCTTCAATCAAAAAAGAGCCTGATGCTTTTGTATCATTATTAAATAAAGCAAGCCTTTCTGTTGTTAAGGCCAGCCCGAAAGAGCCTTGTTTCTCTGGCATCTTTGTTCGAATGGCAGCGGCCCTTGCCATTCCTATTCCATTATCGGTAATGGTACAAACCATTGCGTCAGCTTTCATTACAAGATCAATGACCAGACTCCCTTTTCCTTCGTTGTGTAAAAGGCCGTGCCAGATAGCATTTTCGCAAAATGGCTGGAGAATAAAAGAAGGCACCTGTATCATCGATGGTTGTATGGTAGCATCGTATCGAATATGATAATCGAATGCATCTTTAAATCGCAGTTGTTCCATCTCAAGATAAAGTTTGAGCATATCCAGTTCTTCTTCCAAACTTATCTGATTTTTTTCAGCGTTAACCAATACGAGGCGAATCAATCTGGAAAAACGGGTAAGATAATCAGAAGCAGCATCTGTTTCACCTTGCAATATAAAATGATTGATCGCGCTCAGGCAATTAAAAATAAAATGCGGATTCATCTGTGCACGAAGGGCCTGCATTTTCAGCTCATCTGAACGTTGCTGCAATTTCAATTTCTCATGTTTGTGCCGAAGTACTAAAATGAGAATAATAAAAGCAGCCATTAAACTCAATAATAAAATCCCCCATT